>JANOEV010000335.1:0-3587 GCA_031413695.1 Burkholderiales bacterium | reverse complement strand
CCCGAAACCGCCGTGCCATGGTATCCGCTTGATATGCCGGCGGTGACCTATACCTTGCCGGAATTTGATCTCGAAATAAATTTTCGGCCGACCGAATTCACGCAGGTGAACCACGCCGTCAACCGGCTGATGGTGCAACGCGCCATTGAGCTGCTTGACCCGCAGCCGGGCGAGCAGGTGGCGGACCTGTTTTGTGGTCTGGGCAATTTCACGCTGCCGATCGCACGTCGTGGTGCAACCGTTGTCGGTGTTGAGGGCAGCGAGGCGCTCACACAACGCGGTCGCGACAACGCGTCGAACAACGGGCTGGGCGCAAACACGTCGTTTTTTGCCGCTGATCTATATACCGATCAGGAGCAGGCGATGGCGCGTGTGCCAAAGGTGGGCAAAATGCTGATTGATCCACCGCGTGACGGCGCGCTTGAGGTTTGCAAATTGTTGACGCGTGAATTGCGCCCAGAATTGACGCGGGTGGTTTATGTCTCGTGCAGTCCCTCGACGCTTGCGCGTGATGCGGACGTGATGGTGAACACCAACGGCTTCCGGCTCACGGCGGCGGGGGTGGTGAATATGTTTCCACACACCACCCATGTCGAGTCGATCGCGGTATTTGAGCGTGACAGATCTTGAACAGCAGACGAAAAAAAACGGCCACAATTGTGGCCGTTTTTTTCGTACAACAACTTCAATCGCTAGTCTGAATTGGTGATGCCGAGCAGCGCCAGCAGATTCGCGAAAATGTTGTAAATGCTCAGGTAAATCGCCAGCGTCGCAGAAATATAATTTGTCTCGCCGCCGGTGATGACGCGATTGATGTCGTACATCAAAAATGCCGAGAATATGCCGATCGCGACCACCATGATGGTCAAGGTCAACGCTGCAATTTGCAGGAAGATATTGGCAAATGCCGCCACCAGCAAAATAATCATGCCGACAAACAGAAACTTGCCCATGTTGGTCAGGTCGCGCTTGATGGTTGCCGCAAGCGTTGCCATACCAAAGAAAATCAATGCGGTGCCACCGGCAGCCAACGCAATCAGTTGCCCGCCGTTGGAAAGACCCAATACACGGCCAATAATTCCGGACAGCATCAGCCCCATAAAAAACGTGAAGCCCAACAGGATGGCCACACCCCATGCGCTGTTTTTGGTTTTTTCAATGGCGTAGAAAAAGCCAAACGCAATGGCTAGAAAGGCGATAAAGCCGAATACCGGGGAACCGGCAAAAAACGAAAATTTCATTGTTGTGCCGATGAAGGCGCCCAACACAGTCGGCACCAACGAAAGCCCCAGCAACATATAGGTGTTGCGCAGCACGCGATTTTGCGCCGTGCCGATGGTGCCGGCGGTTGACGGGTGAATACTTTGAATATCGGATTGCATTGACGTTTTTCCTTTCAAAAGAAAACTGTTTATCGCTAGTTCATCTGACCGCAATGATGCGTGGAAGTTTCCATGAAGTTTATGGGGGTTTCAACCACATTTCATTTGCGGGTATTGTTGAGGTGATGTTACTGGCCCTGCCCAAGTGAGTAGCCGGGTTTGCCATCAAACAGACAAAGCGATTCGATCTTGATGAAGTCCAATCCGGCGTCGGTCACTTGATTGAGCAGTGCGACGATGTCACGGTGGCGGATGGTGCCGGCCTCTTTGGCCATGAAGCGGCAGCGCCAATGATCAGTCAACGACGTTTCGGGAATGCCGTTCGGCCAGGCTTTTACCCCGCGACTGGTAATCAGCACCAGTTTCAGATTTTGATGGTCAATACGATTGAGAATGCCAGCAAGGTCTTCGGCGTCACCCGCGCCTGACGCGGTGCGCCAGTCGATAAATACGTCAATCCCGACCATGTCTTTTCTCGCCGGTGTTGCGCTGAGTTTGACCGTCGGCAGGTTAAGGGTTGGCATTGCGCCGGTATTGACCGCTTGCAATGTATTTGGTGCGCGACCAAGGCGTTCAATCACGGCATCGGCAAATTCAGTTGTGCCGGCCAGTTTTGTTGAATTCTCGCCGGCAATATCACCGGTATGAATGCCGTCTTCAATGGTCGACAACCAAGCGTTGGCGACGCGGTTTGCGACCACACCCTGACCCACATGGTGCAACATCATGACGGCAGCATTGATCAGGCCGGATGGATTCGCTTTGTCCTGTCCGGCAATATCCGGCGCGGTACCGTGGATGGCTTCAAACATGGCACCACCCGCGCCGATATTGGCGGAGCCCGCCAAACCAACCGAGCCGGCCATTTCGGCGGTGATGTCAGACAAGATGTCGCCGTAGAGGTTGAGGGTGACAATGACATCAAATCGTTCAGGCGCATCCACCACTTTTGCCATACCGATGTCGATAATCATGTGATCTTGCGCGATGTCAGGATATTCGGTGCCGACTTCGTCGAATACCTGATGAAAAAGACCGTCCGTCATTTTCATGATGTTGTCTTTGGTCATGCAGGTGATTTTTTTGCGCCCGTTGGCGCGGGCATATTCAAATGCGTAGCGGGCGATGCGCTGACAACCCTGACGGGTCACGATCTTCAGGCACTGATATACGTCATCGGTTTGCCGATGTTCGATACCGGCGTAAAGATCTTCTTCGTTTTCGCGAATCATGACGATGTCCATCGTCGGATGTCGTGTTGTGACGAACGGCGCAAAGGCCGTACACGGACGGATATTGGCATAGAGGCCCAGCGACTTGCGCATGGTGACGTTCAGGCTCTTGTAGCCGCCGCCCTGTGGCGTGGTGATCGGTGCCTTCAGCAGTACTTTGCGATCACGAATGACGTCCCATGATGCTTCTTCAATTCCCGAGGAGTTGCCCGCGAGATACACATCCTTGCCAACTTTGATTTCCGCAATGTCAAGTTTTGCGCCGGCCGCCCGCAGGATACGTAGTGTTGCATCCATGATTTCCGGGCCGATGCCGTCGCCGCGCGCGACGACGATGCGTGCCGTGCCAGACGCATCAATCGTGCCGTCAACCGCTGCGCTGGTGTGGTTGGTGTTTGCATCCTGATCGATGCAGGTTGATTCGAGCATGGTTTGTCCTGTTAATTGGCAAAAGATGGCACACTTTAGGCGAAATCATTGAGAGGTAAAAATCAATTTACTTGATATTTACCATAGAGGTATAGTTATAATCAAAAAATGCATGCAACCTTTCGCCAGCTCAAAGTGTTTGCCGCAGTCGCCCGCCACCTGAATTACACGCGCGCCGCCGAGGAATTGCACCTTACACAGCCAACCGTCTCGATGCAGGTCAAGGAATTGACCGCGTCGATCGGCATGCCGCTGTTTGAGCAAATTGGCAAAAAGACGTTTCTGACCGATGCCGGGCGCGAATTGCAGGTTACCGTGCGCGAGGTATTCGAAGCATGGGACCGGTTTGAAATGGCGGCGAACAACCTGCAGGGATTGTCAAAGGGCAAGCTGAGTGTATCGATTGTCACGACCGCAAAATATTTTGTGCCGAGGTTGTTGGGTGAATTCAGCCGCACCCACCCCGATATTGAAATGGCAATGGTGGTGGCAAATCGTGATCAGGTCATCGAACGATTGCAGGCCAACCTTGACGACATTTACG
>JANOEV010000334.1:0-7284 GCA_031413695.1 Burkholderiales bacterium | reverse complement strand
CGCACTCGCCTTCAAGCTATCGCTGAGCGGCTCGCAGTCAAGAGTTCGGTGATTTGTTCGAGGAGTCCATGATGAAGGTTGGCGATTTTGTGTCTGCACTGGCGCTCCTGACCCTGATCTCGACGTGTGTCGAAATGGCAGTCGAGTCCATCGCGGGAGAAGACAGCTGCGACCAGCGCCGCCGCAGAATATTGTTGACAGGGTCATTATTGGCCGTGCCATCGCTGTTTGTGGGGCCTCTCGGCGCTCAGGCGCCTGCGCTATCCACCGTCAATCTGAGTGTGCCGGGTCCGCGCGGCTCGGTATCGCTACCGTTGGAGTTGGCGGTCAGGCTCGGGTTTGACAAGGCCGAAGGCATTAACCTTCGACTCAAGTTTGTTGGCTCCGGCGCGGTGACCATTCAGGACCTGGATGCTGGTAACGCCGACTTTGGGGTTCTTGCCATGCCGACGGTGATGACGGCAGTTGCGGCGACGGGATCGCCGTTGGTTGCATTGGTTGCAATTAATGACCTGCCGCTATACACCCTCATGGTGCGCGAGGACCTGAAATCAAAGGTCAAAGCCATCAAGGACCTCAAAGGCATGCGTATTGGGATTTCCGGCAATATTGTTACAACCAAGAGTACGTCGTACCAGTTGACCGGCTTGATGCTCAAAAGCGGCGGCATTTCGCCTGTAGACGTCAGCATGATTGCGGCGGGACGAAATTGGGAAACCGAGTCCTCGGCATTTATCGCAAAGACTGTTGATGCCATGATGTCTGATGAACCGTTTGGCGTTCGTCTGGATATGGCAAATCTTGCTTTTCCATTGTTTGCAACCGGCAATTCAAACGACGCGAAGCGGATCGCCGGTGCCGGGTTTCTGCGTGGTACGTTGATTGCGCTGCAGCAGCGGGTCGATGCCGATCCACTGTTGGTCGCCAAGATGGTGAAGATTGTCAAAAGATCGCTTGCATGGATTGCCGGTAATTCGCCTGATCATTTCGCCGATGCAATGGCGATGGTCGATGATGAGCGTGCGGCCTATATCAGTGTGTCGAAAAAATATCCGCGGCAGTTCAGTACCGACGGCAAGTTTTCAACTGCGCAGCTGCGCGAAACCGAGGCGTTTTTCGCCGCGAGCAATGCGGATAACATGGATGCGCGTGCATTCAGGCTCGATAACATTGTGAATCTGCGCTGGGCGGGCGGTAAACCTTGAGTTTTTTGTCGCGCCTGATGCCGGTAACATCGCTGGGCGCGGCGGCCATTCTGCGCTTTGTCAGCGTGCTGATTTTGTCGCTATCGGCCATCGCCATCGGCGCGTCGTTGATTCTGAAAAATATCAATGACACCGCCGCCAAGACCATGCTCGATGACGCCGCCGGCTATTTTCGGGCGCGCAGCCTGTCCATCGATGCGCACTGGCTTGGTTTGGCATATGTATTTCCTGCGCAGCTTGAGTATTCCCGGGTGCTTGATGGTGCCGATCCGCGGTTGATGCGTGCCAAACTTGTTTCCTACGTTGAAAGTTTTGGCGGCTCCAAGGTATTTACCCATGTTGTCCTGCTCGGGGCAAAAGGCGAGGTATTGGCGCGCTATCGATCCGGCTCGCAGGACGATCTTGCCATGCCACAGAACCTCGCATCACGCGGCGGCCCGCCCGTATGGCTGTTTGATGCGCCGGGCAACACGTTGTACCGGGTCTATGGCGTACCGATTTTGGTCAACGGTGTTCGCGCGCGCCTGCTGCTTTATACGCCGCTCGACAGTCTGACATTGACCCGTACAACGTTCCCCGGGACGAGACTGGTTCTCAGGTGGCAGGGGCGGCAGATTGCACAATCACTTTCGGAGGCGGCGACGGCGGACAGCAGTCGGGAAGTCGAACGCTTCACTACGGTCCCGTGGGGCTCAGGCGTCGCGCCGCTACCTGAACTCGAGATTTACAGAAACGTGCCGCAACTGGTATTGACACGCGACGTTATCGGCGTGCTGCTTGCGTCGGCCGCATTGATCGCGCTATTTGGCTGGTTGATCCTGGGCCGTTGGCTGCGCGCGACCATCGGTCGCATTGTCGTACTGAAGGATGCCACGCAGATTTTTGCCACGGTAAACGCGCTATCACCAGATATTGATAAGCAGTTAACCGCCGCGCGGGCGTCACAAGACGACGAAATCGGCAGTCTGGCGGTTGAATTCGGCAGCATGATGCGCGACGTCGCAAACAAGGCGCTCGAGCTGCGTGCGCGCGTTGATGAGCTTGGTGAGAGTGAAGAACGATTCCAGCGGGTATTCAACCTCACGCCGATGCCACATTCATTGATATCCATTGCGACCGGACGCCTGCTTGAATTTAATGACCAGGCACAGGTTTATTTTGGTTGTACGCGCGAACAAGCAATCGGACGAACCGCGCTTGAACTCGGCTTTTGGGAATTTTCGGACGACCGCAGTCGATTCCTTGAAATTGTGGCGCGTGACCGTGGTACACGGAATTTTCCGGCCACACTTCGAATGGCCGGCGGCAAAATCGGCCGCGCGTTGATGTCGGCCGATCTCATCAGTGTCAAGGGCGAGGAATGTGTTCTGATCGCGATTTTTGACCTGTCAGAAATTGAAGCGGCCCAAACCGGGATGGCCGAAAGCAATGCCAAGTTCCGCACAATGTTTAATCTGAGTCCGATCCCTTTTACCCTGACGGCGTTGACGACCGGCAGAATTCTTGAAATCAGTGAACAGGGCTTGCTTGATCTCGGCATGTTGCGCGAACAAGTCATCGGCAATATCGTGGACACGTCATTCGCCTGGACAAAACCGGAGGCGCGTGCCCGGTTTGTGGCGTTGTTGACCGAACATAAGCGCGTACGCAATTTTTCAGCCAACTTAAAAACCGTGCGTGGCGAATACACATCGTGTCTGGTTTCGGCAGAGGTGATTGAAGTTCAGGGCGAACCCTGCATATTGTCGGCCATACTCGACATTACCGACATGGAAAAAATCCAGCAGACCCTTGCTGAAAGCGAAGAACGTTACCGTGTGATGGTTAATGTCATGGCCGAAGGCTTGGTGCTGCACGGTGCCGATGGCAGCATTGTCGAACTCAATCAGGCGGCGAGCAACATCCTTGGTGCAACTGCGGCGCAACTCAAAGGCCAGGATACGCTCGATCCCGGTTGGCTGGTTTTAGATAGTCATGGCAATCCACTGCCGCAGGAGGCGTTTCCGTCGAGCATCGCAATTCGAACCGCCGAACCGGTGCCGACCACCATGCTAAAAGTTGAACTTCCGCATGGGATATTGAGGTGGATTGAAGTCACCGCCATGCCACTATCGATGCAGTCACTCGGTGGGACCGGCGCGTTAGTGACAATTGCCGACCGAACCAACGAGGTAGTGGCAGAGGCCGCGTTGCGCGACCTGACCGTCACGCTCGAGTACCGCGTGGCCCAACGTACCGCCGAACTGGCAACGGCAAATGCCGATCTGGAGGCATTCTCTTACAGTGTTTCGCATGATTTGCGCGCGCCGTTGCGTGGCATTGAAGGCTTTTCGCGGTTGTTGATCGAACGTCACGCCGCGACGTTAAATGCCGAAGCGAAGGGATATCTGGATCGGATGGCAAAGGGCACCCAGCGCATGGGCGCGATTATTGATGATTTGTTGATGCTGGCGCGGATTGCGCGAATCAAGTTGGCGCACAGGAAGGTTGATTTGACCGCGTTGGCAAACGTGATTGCAAACGAATTGGACCAAGACGACGCGGGCAGTCAGACGCGGCCTGTCCAATGGCAGATCGAACCGGGTCTTTGCGCGGATGGCGACGAGGGGTTGCTGCGTATTGTGCTCGATAACCTGTTGGGCAATGCCAAAAAATATTCGGCCAAGACGAATGCCCCGGTCATCCGGTTTTATCAAGAGCACGCCAGCGGTGCGGATGTTGAATTCGCGGTTTCGGATAACGGTGCCGGTTTTGAGAATGAATACGTCGGCCAGTTGTTTGCGCCATTTAAACGGCTCCATCACGAGCAGGAGTTTGCCGGCACCGGCATTGGCCTTGCCACGGTCAAGCGCATCATCGAACGCCACGGTGGCTCGGTTCGCGCCGAGGGCAAGGTTGGCTTTGGCGCGACGATTTGGTTTCGGTTGCCAAAGCAGGTGGGAGTACAGTCGTGATGATGAACACATTGCGCCGGTGGCTGGCCGCACCGCGGTTCGAGAACCGCAGTATGACGCGGCGCGCCGAGTTGATCCATGTTGTGATTCTGACGCACATTTTTACCGTCATCATTGGGTTTATCGCCGTACCGCTGGTGGCGGCAAACCCGTGGAGGACGATGCTTGCCATGTCCATTTGGGGTTTAGCGACCATTGCCGCATGGCGGTTCAACCAGCGTGGTCGGCTGACTGCCGCGGCCATCACCACCTGTCTGCCGGTGTTTGTGTTGATTTCTGCGGTGATGTTTGTATCGGCGCCGATGCGCGGCATGACCTGGTATTTTGGCGCCGTGCTGCACATCTTGATTGTTGGCGGCGCACGTTGGGGTCTGATAGCGGCGCTGACGGCGTTTTGTGTCATGACCCTTTCGGCGCTGGGTGTCCCGGCGATGCTGGGGCTACCGGTATTGTATGGGCACGCGCAAGCGGGGTTTTTATTCGCCTTCCTCGCCCAGTTGGTGATGGTGGTCACACCGGTGGCGTTGGTCCTGCGTCAACAGGGGGCGGCACTGCGTGAGGCCGATGAAGAACTCACCAGCCGGCGCGAGGCCGACCGGCAACTGAGTGCGCTCAACGAGCAACTGGAAGCGCGGGTTGGCGCAAGGACCGACGAATTGGCGGCGGCGAACGCCGATCTTGAAGCCTATTCGTACAGCGTGTCGCACGATTTGCGCGCGCCGCTCAATGCGATTCAGGGGTTTTCAACGTTGCTCAAAGAGCGTGCGGCAGGGTCGCTGGATGAAAAGGGCAATCAATATATTGATCGCATATTGGCCTCGGGCGAGCGCATGCGCAATCTGATTGATGACCTGCTGTCGCTGGCAAAAGTCGGACGCGCGAAACTCGAATATTTTGAAATTGATATCAGCGCCATGGCCACCGAGGTTGCCGCAGTACTCGCGCAAAGTGCGCCCGAACGCCGGGTTGATTGGCACATTGGTGAAGGACTGCAAGCTGTCGGTGACCCGGGTCTGATCCGCGTCGTGTTGGAGAATCTGCTTGGCAATGCCTGGAAATACACGGCAAATGTTGCGCATACGTCAATCAAATTACAAATCGCCAGTCGCGATGGCAATATGGTTGAGTTCCTGGTCAGCGACAACGGCGCCGGATTTGACAATGCCTACGCCAAACAGTTGTTCATGCCGTTTCGACGCCTGCACAGCGAGCGCGAGTTTCAAGGCTCGGGTATCGGTCTGGCGACCGTCAGCCGGATATTGGCGCGGCATGGCGGCAGCATCCGTGGCGACGGTATTGTCGGCGGCGGCGCACGCTTCTGGTTCACGCTGCCGCTGACCATTCAAGAATAGTTTTTTCTAGCGGCCGCCCGGTCGCCGTTGTTTACCGTTGGCGTTGCCGGCCAATGCACCAGACGTGCCGCGTGGTCCGGCGGGTTTGGACCGATTGCCCGCGCTACCTCCGCCGCCATTGCCACTGCCACCACCGCGCCCCGCCGCTGGTTTACCGCGTCCGCCACCCCCCCGGCCGCGTTGCGGCTGGTGTCCGGCCGAGCGCAGTTGAATCGGTTGCGGCTTGATCGTCAGGTCGGGCTCAAAGCCCGCGATCACCACCGATTCGACGTCGCGTTTGATCAGGCGCTCGATATCGGCGAACATTTTTTTCTCATCAACACATACCAACGATATCGCCTCGCCGGTGGCGCCGGCACGGCCGGTGCGGCCGATGCGGTGTACGTAATCTTCGGGTACGTGCGGAATATCAAAATTCACCACGTGCGGCAGTTGATCAATATCGATACCGCGCGCAGCGATATCGGTGGCAACCAACACCGCCAGATCGCCGGATTTAAATTCAGCCAACGCCTTGGTACGCGCACTTTGGCTCTTGTTACCGTGAATCGCCAATGCGGTGATTCGAGCATTATTGAGTTGCTCGGCCAATTTGTTGGCACCGTGTTTGGTACGGGTAAACACCAGCACCTGATGCCAGTCGTTTTGTTTGATCAGATGGGTCAACAACTGTGATTTTTTATCGCGGTCAACCGGGTGAACTTTTTGCGTGATGATTTCGACGGTTGAATTGCGGCGCGCCACTTCAATCAAGGCCGGACTGTCCAGCAGGCTGTCGGCGAGACGTTTGATCTCGTCTGAAAAGGTCGCCGAGAACAACAGGTTCTGGCGCTTTTTCGGCAGCACGGCAAGAACACGTTTAATGTCGTGAATAAAGCCCATGTCGAGCATCCGGTCGGCTTCATCGAGCACCAGAATCTCAACGCGCGACAAATCCACCGTGCGCTGTTGCAAATGATCGAGCAGGCGGCCGGGTGTCGCCACCAGGATATCCACACCACGACGCAAGCCGCCGATTTGTGGATTGATGCTGACGCCGCCAAACATCACCATCGATTTGAGGCCGGTGTATTTACCATAGGTGGCAACACTTTCCTCGACTTGTGCGGCGAGTTCGCGTGTGGGCGTTAGGACCAGCGCACGGATGACCGGGCGCGGCGGGTTGGCCGGCTTCGCCGGGGACGTTGCATTGGTTTGGGCAACGGTTGCAGCGGCTGAGTTCATCAAGCGTTGCAACAGTGGCAGGGTAAAGCCGGCGGTCTTGCCGGTGCCGGTTTGTGCACCGGCCAATAAATCGCCACCATTCAAGACGGCGGGAATCGCCTGCATTTGAATCGGGGTGGGGATGGTGTAGCCGTGTTCGGTGACGGCGCGTACGATCTTCTCGGACAAGCCGAGGGCGGAAAATGACATGAATAACTTTCGAATAAACCGAATCTGTCGCCGCGTTTTAACGGTGGCGCCAGTCTAGATGCGGGGGGTTGCCTGATGCTGCGAGGCGATTTGAATAAGAATTCGGCGAGGGGACTGGATCAAGGCCGAGGGATTATTATACCGGTCAGGGCAAGTTGTGAGCCAGATGCGTCAATTATTTGCCGGTGCATGCATGTACCGGCATGGCAACCAAGTGTCGCCGCTTCTGGCAATTGTTGCGGCTGGTGTGGGCTAGCGCGCCTTTGCGAGCCGGAACACGCCGACAATCGTTGTCAAATTCTGTGCCTGTTGGTCAAGGCTTGCCGCCGCCGCCGCACTCTGCTCAACGAGCGCGGCATT
>JANOEV010000333.1:0-1864 GCA_031413695.1 Burkholderiales bacterium | reverse complement strand
GCCAGCCGCGACCAGCGCCGCGGCGACCGGCTCGCCTCGTTCGGCGACGATCGGCTCCCCGTCGAGCGTGATGGTCACGGGATGACGCAGCGCGGAGGTCCGACCAGGCGCCACGGCCGCGCACCCTAGCGCGGAGTTGGGTCAGATCCATCGCCGATCTGCTCCCTGTGCCGCGACGCTTTACTTTCGTGGCCCGCATCGGGACACTGCCCTCTCGTAATGCGCCTTGGTCTGCTCGGCCCAGCCGGTAGTGATGTGGGGGCAAATCTGCGAACGGCCACCGGGCGTGACAACAACATTGATGCAGCGGATATCAGGTCCGCACGCCTTGTCGTCAAAGCCAAAAGCAAAGGTGGCGGGTGCGCCCAAATTGGTGCCGCCCAATCCGTTGAAGGTGACCGAGGCGACCGAGCCGTTGACAGTGATCTTGTTACCGCCGCCTTCAGACATGGTTTTGCCGTTTACCACAATAAACACGGCGGCGTTATTCGGATCAGGGGCGCGCACAATCCAACTTTTCCCGGTGGCGGTCTGTGCAACAGCGGGGTCCGAAATCACCACCGAGTCGGTCAGAAAAATTTCAGCCGTGGTATTGCGCCGGATCGATTCTGCACGCGCCTGCTGCACCCCCGACAAAAAACTCTGCGCGGTGGCAAGTATCTTGGCGTTGGTCAGGTACGCGCCGACCGCTGGCGCGCCGACCGCCAATAACGCGCCGATAATGGCCAGGCCCACCACCAACTCAACCATCGAGAAGCCGGAACCGCGGCGCATGCTTTGACCCATGCAACGCGCGGAATGATGTTGGCGGTTCGACATGGCGTTAACAGCTTCCGTCTTTTTTCATGACCCAGCAACCTGCGCCGTTGGTGGTGCGGTCCCATCCGGACGGCAGATTCAAGGTGGCCCGCACATTGGCTTGGTTGACGGTGTATCTGAAGTCAGCCATGGTATCAATGCCGGAGGCGACGACGGTATAGGTCGTCAGGCCCAAATCGGTGCAGGTAAACGTAAAATTCTTGGCTGTGGGCGCCGGGGCGATCGAGCTGCCAACCGCGCCGCACGGTGCCGGCGTACCGTCGTAACGGCGGTTGTCCTGAAAGTATTGTTCCATTTTGACGCGCATTTCCGACAACCCGGCGGTTGCCTCGGTGATTTTTGCGCGGCGCACGTAGTCGGAATAGGCCGGCATGGCGATTGCCGACAAAATTCCGATGATCGCGACCACAATCATCAGCTCAATCAAAGTAAACCCTAGTTGCTTACGCATGGAACCCCCTTTATCAAAATGAATGGTAACGGCCTGATATCAGCCGATCAAACGAGACCGATGAATGGTGATAAAGGCTCGGCGAACGGATGAAACACCGCCATGTTGGCGCAAGTTGCGCGCAATTTGTGAGATTTTTCACAGGTTGGTCGGGCGGTGGCCGTTGGCCGGTTTGCGCCGGTGCGGCAACGCTGCGCTGTGCCCGTCGGCAAGGCGGATTTAACTCTTCCAAGGCGGCGGCCGAGCCCTCACCGGCAAATCGGCAGGCGAACCGGGCGAAACTGCCGGTCTAGCCTGCATATTTCACGGGTCGGCCCCTCTTCAAGGCGAGCCTCGCAGGAAGAAAATGCCGTGACAACGAATCCCATTTGGTTTGGCCAATTGCGTCGGGCCTGCGCATCCGTTAGCAGGCCGCTGGACATGCGCTTTTCCGCTCTCCTTCCTCGCAATATCCTGATATTACTCGGTCGGCCGAGCGAAAAATCGCACGCCGCAGTTTGCCAATCGCGACCCACTCTCGAACGTGCCCCCATGAAATGTGCAGGCTAGCCGAACCTACCGCCGCGACCTACGAACCGATGCGCCCTTCGCGCG
>JANOEV010000332.1:0-4024 GCA_031413695.1 Burkholderiales bacterium | reverse complement strand
ACCAACTGCCGGCATTGGCACCTTCGCACGGCGCCATGTACCTGCCTATGTTCACCGGTACCCGCCGTCTGGCGGGTACATTCAGCCGTCGAATGGACAATGTTGCTCATTCGCCTTCGCCGAACCTGTCATTAACCAGTGCGAGAATCGCCTGCATTGCCTCGCCTTCATCCGGCCCACTGGTTTCGACTTCGATGGTTGTGCCTTTCCCCGCTGCAAGCATCATGACGCCCATGATCGATTTGGCGTTTACGCGGCGCGTCGCTTTGGCGACAAAAACATCGCACTGGAATTGGGCGGCTGTTTGGGTGAGTTTTGCCGAGGCCCGGGCGTGCAGGCCGAGTTTGTTGATGATTTCGATAGACTGTTTTAGCATCAAACGTCGCTTTGCACGCAGTCTTCAGGCGGCATGTTGATGATGCCCTCCTTGCCACCTTCAAGCGCCTTTTCGATCAGCTCGGGTAAAGACTGTTCACGATAGGTCAAGGCGCGGATGAGCATCGGCAAATTTACCCCCGAAACACCTTCGACACGTCCTGCCTCGAGCAGCCGGCAGGCAATATTGGATGGCGTTGCGCCAAATACGTCGGTCATGACCAACACACCTTCACCCTGATCCAAGAACCGCAAAAGGTCGCGGCCTTGCGGCAGAAGGGCATCCGGATCGTCATGTATGGTTACGCCGAGCTGCCGCAAATACAGCGGGCGTTTTCCCATCACGTGCGACGCGCAATGAATGAGGCTTTCGCCCAACGTTCCGTGGGCAACAATCAATAGTCCAATCATGGGGTGATTCTAACGGAATCGCCCGCCGGCGCGATCAGCGCGCATCGAGCGGCGGCCGCACTATTCCAGTTCCTCGTCATCCACCGTCCCCCCCTTCATTTCGTACAACCAGCATAGTTTGCGGGTTTCCGGGCCGGAAAGTCGGTCGCCCATCATGCCGCAGCGATAGGCGCGGGCGGAAAGTCGTTCGAAGTGGCGGCAGCTCGGGCAGGTGCCGAACGGCTGCCCCTCATTGTCAGCCTGGAAGGTGGTGAGGGATTCGCGCAACGCCGAGACCGCATTTCGAATCCGGTTGGGACTGATATCGCGGGTAGCCTGGATCCAGGCCATTTGCGGCTGTGCATCATATAAGAACTGTTCGCCGGTGGACGACAAACGCAGGCGAACCACGCGCCGGTCAATGTCATCCTGATACCGCTCAATCAGCCCGCGCCGGTCCAATAACAACAGGCTTTGTGAAATAGTGCCCTTGGTCAATCCGAGATACGCCCCAAGCGCCTGCGGTGTGTTGGAATATCGGTTGGCGCCCGCAAGATAGACCAGGGCGGCGACGTGCACCGGCGCAAGCTGCTCGTCGGCGCCAACGCGTCGCGCCTCCGCGCGCATCAGGTTGCCGAGGCGTTCGACCAGTTCAAGCAATACCAGCGGATGTTTATCCATTAATAACGGTCCCGGGGGTTGTTGCTAACGCTAGGCATGTATTTCGCGTGGCGGGCTTTGCGGGCAGGCGGCGATGGATTACAACTTGGCGCCGACGCGGCGGAAACTGTGTTGCGGATCACTTTTTCACCCGTTCCTATCCACGCTATTGGTTCCCGGTTTTTTTTGCCTTGTAGGCGCGTGAAACGAGCCAACAAAAATATAGTGTCGACTCAACACTAATGCACTCCGGTTTTTTTGTACAATTTTTTGGTGTTGAATCGATACTAATTCAAGTGCGCGCATTTTGCAAGCGATCCGGCGTGATCTGCAAACAAACAATTTGGGCGAATGCATTAGCGTTTATCTGCGTGATGCCAATCAAGAAAGCGTGAGTGTGATGTGGCTCTCGGCTTGGCTTGATACGACGCGCGACAGCAGCGAATCAAGCTGTTCATCGCTGCGGGTGTCGCGCCACGATGCGCCGTCAAACCGGAAATGAAAACCGCCCGACTTTGCCGCCACCCATATTTCACGATTCGGCGTTTGCCGGTTAACAATCACCCTGCTGTGGTTTTCGAACGTCAACGTCAGAATACCCGCCGAGAGCGCGGCATCAATATCAACGTCGACATCGTCAAAAGACGCTTCAAGTTCCGCCAAGACCACATCCACACGTCGGTGGAATTCGCTTTCCGTCATTGCTGCGGCCGAACTCATCGGTAACTTTCTAACGTCAGTATTTCGCGTGTTACCATCATCGTTGATTCCGGAGATTTGTCTATGAAAATACGTCCGATTGTACTCATTTTGCTGTCAGCCTTACTGGTCTCGCAGGTTGCGGCGTGCGGGCAGAAAGGTCCGCTCAGGATACCCACTCCCGCCAGTCCTGCGGCTGACAACGTCACCCCAACAGTGGCAACCTCACTATCGAGAACGGTTGCGCCATGACGCCAACATCCAATAAGCGGCTGGAAACATTCGGCGTCAGCCGTCGTGATGGACAACTATATATGGATGGCGTTCCTCTCGCAGCGGTGGCGAAAGTCCACGGCACGCCGACGTTTGTCTATTCACGCCGGGCGCTTACGGCCGCATATTGTCGACTTGACGATGCCGTCAGAAACGCGCGCGGCACCGGTCCGAACGGACGACCATACACGATTTGTTTCGCGGTCAAGGCAAACTCGAACCTTGCCGTACTGGGCGTGCTTGCCGCACTTGGTGCGGGCTTTGATATTGTTTCTGGCGGCGAGCTCAGGCGCGTGTTGAAGGCGGGTGGACGAGCCGATCGCGTGGTTTTTTCAGGTCTTGGCAAAACTGCGGCAGAGATGGCGTTTGCGCTGGACGCCGGCATCAAGTGTTTCAACGTCGAATCAGAGCAGGAGCTTTCACGCCTGAATGATGTTGCAGCGTCGATGGGTCTGCGTGCGCCGATCAGCCTGCGGGTGAACCCCGACGTCGACGCAAAAACCCATCCCTATATTTCAACCGGCCTGAAGAACAACAAGTTTGGCATCGCCTTCGACCGGGCGCGTGACGTTTATCGGAAAGCGGCAACGATGCCGGGCATATCGATTGCAGGCGTGGATTGCCATATTGGCTCGCAGCTGGTTGATGCGGCGCCCTTGGTTGAAGCGATGCAGAAAATTGTCGGTCTCGCCGATTCGCTTGCCGCTGATGGAATACAGATTCACCATATCTGCCCTGGAGGCGGGGTTGGCATTACCTACAAGGACGAAATCGAAATCAACCTGGGCGCCTATGCGGAGGCTTTGCAGCGCGCGCTTGGCGACAGGAAAGTGGAGCTCCTGCTCGAGCCGGGACGCGCGATCGCCGGCAACGCCGGGCTGCTGCTGACCAAGGTTGAGTACGTCAAACCCGGGGAGCACAAGAGTTTCCTGATTGTGGATGCGGCGATGAATGACCTGATTCGGCCGGCGCTTTATCAGGCGCACCACGAGATTATCGAGGTCGTGTCAACCAGCGCGGAGGCCCATGAATACGATGTGGTTGGGCCTGTTTGCGAAAGCGCTGACGTGCTCGGATACGCACGAACACTCGCGGCCAATGCGGATGATCTTCTCGCCGTTCTGTCTGCCGGTGCGTATGGGTTTGTCATGGCGTCGAAGCTGTTGCCAGTGCTAGGGTTAAGGTTCAACCAAATGTACAATGCCGTCTGGCACGAAGGCAAGGTCTATGGTATTTGGGGCACAAAAATATTCAAAACCAGCGATTTTGGCGAAACATGGCAGGAAACCACGCCACCCAATTTATACATCATTCACAATGGTATTAGTGTAGGAGATGGCTTACTGGTCGGTGGCGATGCCAATGGTATTTTTCGGAGTGCGGACGGAGGCGATTCCTGGGCTGCGGTTAACGATGGCTTGATAGCTCAATCACCACCTCAGTTGCGGGCTTCGGGGCAAAACCTTTTCGCGCCAGGCCGTGAAGGCATTTATCAGCTAGCTTCAGATGGGGAGAACTGGGAATTGCAACATGTGGATATTCAATTGCCCTGGTCTTTCTTTTCATTTTTGGACTATGCTGAATTGGGCGGAAATCAAATTGTAGCCCTCAATGGCAAACCGTGGTT
>JANOEV010000331.1:0-21822 GCA_031413695.1 Burkholderiales bacterium | reverse complement strand
ACAAAAATCGGGATGATGCCGAGCGGATTAACAATCACCACCATCGCCACAAAAATTTTGATGTACGCGGCGGCGCTCAACATGCCGTCAAATGTCATGCCGTCGAACATCATCAGTCCCGCGTGCTGCGGGTGAGATTGCCGCGCATTTTGACCTGGTCGGCGATGTACTCGTGCAGGCCTTCACAGCCGGCTTCGATCAGATCAAGCGCCACCTCGAAGTCCTGCGCCTTGCCGTGATACGGGTCGGGCACTTCATACTCGCCATCCTCGCCGCCGTAGTCGAGCAGCAGTTCGATCTTGTTCTGCAGCCGTGTCGGGCAGATCGAACGCAAATGTTTGCGATTGGTTTCATCCATCGCAATCACATAGTCGAATCGCTCAAAGTCACTCGGGCTGACCTCGCGCGCGCGCAACGCCGTCAGATCGTAGCCACGCTTGGCGGCGTGTTCAACCGCACGCGGATCCGGTGGCGCACCTTCGTGATAGCCGTGGGTACCCGCCGAGTCAATGTCGATTTTCCCCTTCAGCGGGCCTTCATTGACCATCTTTCGAAACACACCTTCGGCGGTCGGCGACCGGCAGATATTACCCATACAAACAAATAGCACCTTCACGCGGCTTCTCCCGTGGCATCTTTGCCGCCAAACATCAACATCTTGTTGCGCATGATGCGCAAATCGTCGCGCAACTGCGCCGCCTTTTCAAATTCAAGGTTGCGTGCCGCGTCGAGCATTTCCCGCTCCAGTTTTTTGATGGCCGTCTCCATTTGTTTTTCCGACATCACCTCGTACTTGCGGCGGTCTTGGGCGGCCCGCTTCTCGACACGTTTTTCGTCCATATCGTACACGCCGTCGATCATGTCCTTGATGCCCTTGGTGACCGACCGCGGCGTGATGTTGTTGGCCAGATTGTGCGCCACCTGTTTGGCGCGGCGACGGTTGGTTTCCGAAATCGCGCGCTGCATGGAATCGGTTTCCCGGTCGGCATACAGAATGGCCGTGCCGTTCAAGTTGCGGGCGGCGCGGCCGATGGTCTGGATCAACGAACGTGTACTGCGCAAAAACCCTTCTTTATCCGCATCCAGAATCGCCACCAGCGACACCTCGGGAATATCCAGCCCTTCACGCAACAAGTTGATTCCGACCAACACGTCAAACATGCCGGCACGCAGGTCGCGGATGATTTCAACACGTTCAACGGTATCGATATCAGAATGCAGATAACGCACCTTGATGCCGTGCTCCGCCAGATAGTCGGTTAAATCCTCGGACATACGCTTGGTCAGCGTGGTCACCAACACCCGCTCACCAACCAGCACACGTTTATTAATTTCGGACAACACGTCATCAACCTGGGTGGTCGCCGGTCTGACGGAGATCATCGGGTCAACCAGCCCGGTCGGACGCACCAGTTGTTCGACCACTTGCGCGGTATGCGCTTCTTCATAAACCGACGGCGTCGCCGATACAAACACGGTCTGGCGCATCATGGTTTCAAATTCGTCAAAACGCAGCGGCCGGTTGTCCATCGCCGACGGCAAACGAAAGCCGAACCCGACCAGATTTTCCTTGCGTGCGCGGTCGCCCTTGTA
Organism: Burkholderiales bacterium; assembly: GCA_031413695.1. Lineage (GTDB taxonomy): Bacteria > Pseudomonadota > Gammaproteobacteria > Burkholderiales > Usitatibacteraceae > UKL13-2. The sequence goes on along the minus strand of JANOEV010000331.1, from coordinate 20,229 downwards.
CATGCCGCCGACTTGCGGAATGGTCACGTGGCTTTCGTCGATGATCATCAACGCATCTTTTGGCAGATAGTCGACCAACGTCGGTGGCGGTGAACCGGCAGGCCGGCCGGTCAAATGGCGCGAATAGTTTTCAATACCCTTACAGAAACCGATTTCATTGAGCATTTCCAGGTCAAACGTGGTGCGCTGCTGAATGCGTTGCGCCTCGAGTAACTTGCCTTCTTGTTGGTAGTATTCGATGCGTTCACGCAGTTCGGTTTTGATGCCTTCGATCGCGCCAAGCGTGCTGGCGCGGGTGGTGACGTAGTGGCTTTTTGCGTACACCGTGTAACGCGGCACCTTTTGGATGGTGTGACCGGTCAACGGGTCAAACAATGTCAGGCCGTCAACCTCGTTATCAAACATCGAAATGCGCAGCGCTGATTCGTTGCTTTCAGCCGGATGCACATCGAGCGAATCGCCGCGCACCCGAAACGTGCCGCGTTTGAAATCGAGTTCGGAACGGCTGTACTGCATGGCAATCAGCTGTTTGATCAAATCCTGCGGCGAGACCTTATCGCCTTCGCGCACCATCATGCGCATATCGTAATAATCGGTCGGATCACCGATACCGTAGATGCAAGACACCGTGGCGACAATGATCGCATCCGGCCGCTCCAGCAGAGATTTGGTGGCGGACAAGCGCATCTGTTCGATGTGTTCGTTGATCGAGGAGTCTTTTTCGATGAACAAATCGCGCGACGGCACGTACGCCTCGGGCTGGTAATAGTCGTAATACGAAACAAAATATTCCACCGCATTGTCGGGGAAAAACTCCTTCATCTCGGCATACAACTGCGCGGCCAGCGTCTTGTTTGGTGCCATCACCAGTGCGGGCCGGCCGATCTGCGCAATCACATTGGCCATGGTAAAGGTCTTGCCGGAGCCGGTCACACCCAGCAGTGTTTGAAACGCCAGACCGTCATTGATGCCTTCGACCAATTTTTGAATGGCTTGCGGCTGATCCCCTGCGGGTAGAAACGGCTGGTTGAGCTTGTACGGCGAATTCGGGAAGGTGACAATAGGCATGACGTCATTTTATCAGTCGTGCCGGCCACTGCGCCCATATTGCTATCATGTCCACGATTACCCATCAAAATGCGCCCATGCCCACCATCCAGTCAAAGCTGCCAAATGTCGGCACCACCATTTTCACCACCATGTCTGCGCTGGCAGCCCAGACCGGCGCGGTCAATCTCGGCCAGGGATTCCCGGATTTTGATTGTGATCCGCGTCTGCTGTCGCTGATGCAGGCGGCAATGGCCGCCGGCCACAACCAATATCCACCGATGGCGGGTGTTGGCATGTTGCGTGAGGCAATCGCCGAAAAAGTGTCATCAATGTATGGCGCGCATTACGATCCCGCCGGCGAAATCACCGTGACGGCCGGCGCAACCCAGGCCATCCACACCGCCCTCACGGCAATTGTGCACCCGGGTGACGAAGTGATTATTTTTGAACCGGTGTACGACAGTTACGAGCCGTCGATCCGGATGAACGGTGGCGTACCGGTCTATGCCCGCCTGCATTTCCCCGATTACAAGCCGGATTGGGACCAGGTACGCGCGCTGATCACACCACGCACCCGCGCCATCATGATCATCACACCGCACAACCCGACGGCGACGGTGTGGTCGCAAGCGGATATGGACACACTTGCCGCCCTCCTTGAAAACACCAACATCATCGTCATCAGTGACGAGGTGTATGAACACATGGTGTTCGACGGTGCGCCACACGAAAGTGTTGCGCACCACCCCGCGCTTGCGGCGAGGTCGTTTGTGATTTCATCGTTCGGCAAGACCTACCACGTCACCGGCTGGAAAATCGCTTACACACTGGCACCGCGTGAACTCATGGATGAATTTCGCAAGGCCCATCAATTTATTGTTTTCACCGTGCACACGCCGTCGCAACACGCCATTGCCCACTACATGGCCGAACAGACCCATTTGCAGCTGCCGGCGTTTTATCAAGCCAAACGTGACTATTTTATGCGGGCGGTCGCCGACGTACGCCTGCGGTTTTTTTCATCAGCCGCCACCTATTTTGTGTCGGCGAGTTATGCGCATATCGCCGATTGCGCCCATCTCAGCGAAAAGGACTTCGCCATCAAGCTCACGCGCGAAATTGGTGTGGCGTGTATTCCGATGAGCGCGTTTTATCACGACGGCACCGACAACAAAATTGTGCGGTTTTGTTTTGCCAAAAAAGAAACCACGCTGGCGGAAGCAGGCAGGCGGCTGACCGCATGGCACAGCGCAGCCTAGACGATCAATAGCTCGATGGCCAACCAAGTGTGGCGGGTGCGGGTCGCCGCATTTTGACTGCGGCAAGCCATGCGGCGGCTTCCGGCCGGCCGGCTGTTGAGGCTTTTTGCAACAGCGCATCCGCCTATTCATAGTTCGGCTGGTTGGAAGAAGAACCCACCCAATAGAGCAGACCGAGCAACTCCTGGCACGACGCATCCTTCGCATTACTGCATTTCTGCAGCCATTTTTCGCCCGCCGCCAAATCCACCACGCCGAAGGTGCCGACGATGTGGTAGCCGGCCAATGCGCGCATGGCGTACACATCGCCAAGTGAGGCCGCCCATGAAAGATCCCGTTCCGCCCTGACAAAATCGCGGGTTTTGACGGCATCAATGCCAAACGCGTAAAGCGATTGCGTCAACGTTGTATGCGCCAGCCAACCCAACGGCAACAACAACACAAACAACACCACCGGCAATTTGCGCGGGGGCGTCATTACGGACAAGTTGTTGCCGATGGTGATGGCGGGGTGCACGCACTTGCCGGGCCTACTGAACAAAACTGCACGCTTCCAACGCGCACCGTTGAAGCAAAACCATCCGCACGATTGAGCGGCGTCACAGAAAACCCCTTGAAAAGCTGGCCCGCATCCAGGTAGAAATTAGACGTTGCACTGTTTAACGTTGATGTATTACACGCCCGCAACGTAACGGTAGGCGCCAGCGCGGTGCCCACAGCATCGAAAAAAGTGATCCGCACAAGTTCGTCGTCGGGCTGGTCGGGCAATCCGGCACCATTGTTGCTAAAGCTTGCCAACTTGATGCCAAGGTAACGGAAGCCAGATAAGTTGTGCGTGAAGAGTAACGATTCCGTCGTTCCCGCAGCGGAGGTCGCTGTTGACCCCGTGGTACACCCGGCAGTTGAGGCGCCTATACCGTCTACGGAAGCTGAGACAAAACGGGCGCCAACGCCAGACGCGGTAACCCTCACCGGGCCAATGTCAATCGCCGACGTTGCAGCGCAGCCCTGGGTACCTCCCGCCCCTGCTAGGACAACGCCCGCCGCTTGCAACGCGGCACCGGTGAAGGATTGCGATGACGGCGGGGTATTGATGACGATGTTTTGCGACGCGGAAATTTGTGTGTCCGGGTTAATCACAACAACCGACCAGTTCGCGCCGGTTGTGCCAAACGTAAAATTCGTCGTGAGTTGCGTCGTCGAAACAAACGTCGCGGCGACGGTTGTTGCCGCCATTGTTGTCAGGTTGGTAAATCTGACCGTGGCACCGCTGACAAACTGCGTACCGTTAAGCGTAACCGCCAGTGGCGATGCCGAGCCGGTTGCGGTGGTCGGGGTGACACTCGTTAGCGTCGGCCCTGCCAGCGTGGCCGTGACATTTGCCGATACCGCATTAAGATTCCACCCGTCGTCGGTACAAAGGTAGCCAACCGCCGTCAACGGAATTGTCGGGCAACTGGTGGCACCGGCTGAGATGGTGTTGGTAAAGTTCTGCGTTGTCGGCGTGGTGGCAATTGTGGTCAGATTGACCGAAATTGTGCAGGTGCCGTTGGTCTTGACGCCGCCGACAACAGTTGCCGCCGGAATGGTTCTGCCGGCCGGAAAGGTGATGGATGTTGCGTTTGCGGCGACGGTGAAGGCCGCGACACCACCACAGGTGGTTGATGCTGACGGTGTTGTTGCCGCAACCAGATTTGTTGGCAACGTGTCGACCAAACTCCGCAGCAGTGTTGCCGGTGTCGTCGAACTGTTTGTCAGCGTGATTGTCAGCGTCGTGGTTTGATTGGGTGTTGCATTTGGTGAGAACGTGGTGGGCGAAAACGCCTGTGCGAGCGTGACCCATCCCCAGTCGCGGGGCAATGCGTTTGCCGCCTTAAGGAGTTCAGTGACACTTTTGTAGGAAACAATATCATCAAAAAACGCCGCGTTGGCCGGGTCGGCACCAACTGCGGACGCGTCGAGAATCCAGTAGGTATTGTCAACCGGTGCGGTGGTATTGATGAGTTCTTTACCGCCTGCGGTTGGCAGCGTCGATCGTGTGGCCGAGTGGTCGGCACCATACGAGCCGCGCCCGGTGGCGCCGTGGCTGATGATGGCATAAGCGACGCCGCTGACAACAACGCTCTTGTCGTTAACGATCAGCCCCTTGCCGGTATAAAAATCCGGTGCCATGGTCGAATTGGGCGAGGTTGCGCATTTGCCATTGGCGTCGATCGCCACCTGGGTTGCCGTCAGCAGTGCGGCGGTGTTGCAATTGATGGCGTTGAGTCCGTCGATCTGCGTAAAGCCGGTGTTGCCCGAAAACACCCGATACGAATACTTGCGTCCCCACTTGTCCAATGCGTCGTCAAACTTCAGGCCCAGCGCGCCCCAGGGCAGCACACCGGTTGCCGAAGTACACGTCGCAAACGGCGTAGTGGCCGCCTCGAGTCCGTTGGTATCGGTCGGCGATGCGGGACACGGCAGGCGTTTATTGGTCGCAACAAAATTGGCTATTGCCTGGTCGAAGCTGGACGAGGACGCGCGTGTTTCAATCGCCCGCTCCATATTCGATTTTTGCGACGCACTAAACGAGGCGAGGATCACCGCCGATGCGACCAGCAGCATCGCAACCACAATGATCAAGACGGTCACGCCCGTCTGGGGCTTTAGTGCACGCAACATCGACAGATTAGTACGCACGCGGCCCCAACAGCGCCTTGGTGGCGGCGGCTATTTGTGTTTTGCGCAAGACGAGGTCGTCGAAGTGGCTGGTGCCATCCGCGTAATTGCCCGGGTTGTCGACCAGATAATAGGTTGCTGCCGGCATATTCGACAGATTCGCCGCGTTTTTGGCTTCTTCTGTTCCCGCCGGAGGTGTTCCTGCGGTTAACAATCCGCCGCTGGGCAGATACGCGCCGACACCATTCTCGCCGTGACTGATGACAACATAGGCCACACCGGTTGACGGTGTGACGCTTGGGTCGGCGAGCAGGTTGCCGGCAATATCCCTGACGCGGATGCCGCGGCCGGCAACCACCGCTGAGGTTGACGTGCAGCTACCTGGAAACGTCGACGCGGTACATGCAGAATTGCAACGCAGGTGCAGCCCACCTAATGAAACATCAGCCACGGGAACACCACCCGGCGAACAAAGCGTCAGGTTCATCGAATCTTGCCGGATCATGGTGTCATCGACACGATAGGTCATCACATTACCCCACCCGTCGGTCACATCCGCCAACGCCAGTCCCAGCGCCTTCCACGGCACCACGCCGCCTTGTTGGTTGGTTAAGGTACATGCTAATGGTGTTACCACCGAATCCACGGCCTCCACACCGGCCAGTGCGATTGCGGAATTGGTTGCGTCCAACGCACCATTCGCCGGGCACGGCAGTCGGCGGTTCTGCGCAATGAACAGCGACAAGGCCGTCTCGATGACTGACAGTCGGGCTTGGGTCACCTGCGCATTGACCAATTTTGCGCGGCCAAGCAGCGGCAGGGCGAATATTGACGCCAGGATACCGATGATCAGCAACACAATTGAAATCTCGACGAGGGTGAAGCCCCTCAAGTCATGTTGGCCGCGGCGTGATTGGCTATTGCGAGGACTGGGTATGTTTAACATTGAGAATTATAAAGTCCTGTCGCGACCGCGACATCCGACAGTTAACGGATGAGACCGGAATTGTTCACTTTATCGTCGAACAGCCGCATTTTTAGTTGCAGGTGTTAGCTCGTGATGGAACCGGCAAAGTGATTTTGTGTTTTTGCTTTTTAATCAACCATGTCATTTGCAGCGAATTGACGGCTGAATGAGCGGCAGTACAGACGTTTGCCAACCCGAAAATAAAAATGGCAGCGTCCAAAAGACGCTGCCATTTGTATATTTGGCTCCCCGACCTGGATTCGAACCAGGGACCTGCGGATTAACAGTCCGTCGCTCTACCGGCTGAGCTATCAGGGAATCGACGTTTGATTTCTCAAGCGAAGCTGCATATTTTAGCGGTTTTTGCGGGTTTTGGTCAAACCGTCATTTTTGCGGGGCTGCTACCGGCTGGGTGAGGCGTTTGCGTGCTTCTGTCAGCCCGTCTTCGAGGTACGCGCCATAGAAGTCCGGCAGCATGGTGCCGATCAACATGTCGCCAAGGCGTTGGCCGGCCGCGTTGTAAAACGCGACCACCGGCGCAAATTTGATTTTCTGTTGGTTAATAAAATCGCGATGGGTGGTCATCACCCCTTCAAAATCCCGCAACGGCGCGGTCGATTGCAAATTCAGTTGGCGGATGATCGCGCGTGACGGCTTCTCGTTTGACATGGGGGTCAAGTGTGAACGACGTACCACCTCACAGTGCGGGCAGCCGGGCAGGCTGTAAAGAATGACGATCGGCACACCGCGTTTCGCCGATTCAATTGCGTCTGCTTTGAGGTCGGTCGCAACCGTCAGCGATGTTTCGCGCGCGTTGGGCTGCGCATTCACACCAACCGCGAGCAAGCCTGCGATTGACATGCAAATCCCCATCCGCACCACGCGGGGCGCAACACAAAACATATCAGCCTTCGCTACCGGGGTTGCCCTGCATACCGACTAGTTTTGGCAGGTTGAGTGCTTTTGGCTGGATGGTTTTTTTATCCCGCAAATAGCGGGCGAGCAGATCCCAGATCGGCTCGTTTTTGCTGTCGCGCGACTCTTCGGCGACCGGTGCCCAGCCGGCGACCTTGTAGGTTTTGTTGGCGTCGATTGGTTTGCCCTTGAGCGTCATGCCGGAAATACGCCTGCCGATTTTTTCATTCGGCGCGATGGTGTATTGCAATCCACCAACCCGCACCATGTCGCCGCCCTGCTGCAGATACGGGTCGGGATTAAACAGATTATCGGCAACGTCCTCAAGAATTGTCTTGAGCATCTCGCCTTTGAATTCACTCACGGTTGTGTATGGATAGGTGATGGCGGTTTGATCCATCACATGCTCAAACGTGATTGCCTGATTCGGCAATATCGATGTACCCCAGCGGAAGCCCGGTGAAAACGCGATGTCTGCGCCCTTCGCTTCCATTAACGCATCGAGAATGAGTTGATCAAAAGTGCCGTTGAAGTTGCCGCGCCGATAGAGTAAACCCCGCGTGGTTGCGAGCTTTTCGGACAGTTTTGCCTCAAACGGCTCACGGATAGTGGTGATCAGTTTTTGCATACCCGCGTCTGCGGGCAGCAAATTGGAGAACACCGGTAATAGCTTGTAGCGGAAATCCGCGACCTTGCCACCCTTCACGTCAAAATCGAGCACCCCCAAAAATTTGCCGTTTGAGCCCGCATTGGTGACGAGCGTTTTACCACCCTTGTTCTCAACAATGGTTGGCGCCGGTACGCCATCGTGCGTATGCCCCCCCAGAATGGCGTCGATACCGGTCACGCGTGACGCCATCTTCAGGTCAACATCCATGCCGTTGTGCGACAACAGCACCACCACCTGCGCGCCCTTGGCACGCGCGCTGTCGACGCTGGCCTGCATTTCCATTTCCTTGATGCCAAACGACCACTCGGGCGTGAAGTAACGCGGGTTTGCCACCGGGGTATAGGGGAACGCCTGCCCGACAATGGCAACCTTCACCCCATTCATTTCTTTCATCGTGAACGGCGCAAACACCGGGTCGCCAAAATCGGTGGTGTGAATATTCTGTGCCACAAAATCGATCTTGCCTTTGAAGTCTTTTTCGATGATTTCCTTGACGCGTTTGTCACCAAGCGTCATTTCCCAGTGCGCCGTCATGACGTCGACGCCAAGCGCCAGACACGCATCAACCATATCCTGACCCTTGGTCCACAATGCGGTGGCGCTGCCCTGCCAGGTGTCGCCACCGTCGCACAACAAAGCGCCCGGGCGGCCGGCCTTGAGTTGTTTGACTAGTGTTGCCAGATGCGCAAAGCCACCGACCTTGCCGTAGGTCTTGCTGGCGGCTTCAAAATTCAGATAGGTGAAGGCGTGTGCCTCACGCGTGCCGGGCCGCACACCGTAATGTTTCAGCAGAGATTCGCCGACCAGATGCGGCGGTTTGCCGAGTGCGGCGGCCACACCGAGATTGACGTTCGGCTCGCGAAAATAAATCGGCATCAGTTGTGCGTGGCAATCGGTCATGTGCAAAAAATGCACGTTGCCAAATTTCGGCAGATCGTACAGACCTGCACCCGCCGATGGCGAGGCCTGCGACGCCAGTGCGGAGCGGCCATCGAGCGCCATGCCGCCAGCCGAGGCAATCGCCAATACGTTGAGAAATTCGCGCCGATTCATGCTGCTCATAAAAATCCTTTGATCAAAATTCGATTTCGTCGGCGATGGCTTTGATACCCGCCAACGCACAGACATCATCCGCCGCGCCGCCGGGGGCACCGGACACGCCGATGCCGCCAAGCAACGTGCCACCCGCCTGAATCATCATGCCACCGCCGATGATGACCGCGCGCGGCAATTGGCGCAGACCGTACATGCTTGAGCCGGGCTGCGACTCTTTGGCAAGATCGGTGGTGTTGGTCTTGAAGCTGACCGCTGTCCACGCTTTGTTGGTGGCCGTGTCCGGTGTATGTGCCCCGGCAAACCGGTCACGCAGCATGACCTGGGTGAGTCCGGCACGATCCACCACCGCAACGGCAACTTGCGCGCCGCTCTTTCGGCAGGACTCAAGCGCCGCCTGCGCCGCCTTCAAGGCAATCTCCGGCTTCAGGCTCTTGGTTGAAAACGTCGCATCTTGCGCGCCGCTTTGCGCCATCGCCGCGGTCGTTCCCGCGGCGCAAACCACCACCAGCGGGGCAATCAATTTGTTCATTCTGGAAATTGGATTCATGTCCACTCCTTTGGAAAAAAAAGCCCGGCATCACCGGGCTTTCTGAAAATGCGGCCTGCCCAAACGCGCCGCCAAACAGACCGGCCAACTTCGCGGAGGATTTTCGAAGAAAAATCTCACCAAAATTTTTAAAGAAAATCCGCTTCAACCAAAACTTGGATCCCTGCCTGCGCAGGGATGACGATTTTCTAGAAAAAATTTCTCCAAAATTTTTAAAGAAAATCTGTCACTTGTTAACCGGCGACTCAGGATCCATCAACAACGCCACCAAATCCTTGATCTGTGTTTCGGTCAATATTTTATTGTGGCCAAAGCGCGGCATATTCGAACAGGCTGAGTAGGCTTGTGAGTTGTAAATCTTGCCATAGGCGTATTTGGCAATCTCCGGCGTGTAACCACGAATCTTGCCAAACTTCTCCAGGGTCGAGCCGATGGTGCCGAACGACAATTCCTTTGGATCGAGCTTGTGGCATGCGTAACAATTTGCCCCGCTTGGATTCGCCGGATTATCGGAAAATTGCATGCCGACGCCGGATTGGGCGATACGCTCACCCGCCTTCCAGTCGCCCAGATACTTGCCATCGGCCGGGAATGGGATCGACTTGAAGTTTTCCTCTTCGATTTGTTTGCCGAGCGCTTTCGGAATTGGTGTCAGGGTGTACTTGGTACACGCTTCCATTGCCTTATCCTGTTTTAGACGATCCACCTTGGCCTGACCACGGTCTTTAAACGCTTTGGTCATGACTTCTGTGGCGCGATCAGGTTCGGCAGTTTTGCCTTGCGCCTGGGCCGATGCCGTAAAGGCAGAGGTGACGATCAGGGCGGCAATCACAGTGAGTTGATTTTTTTTCATGTGGGTCATCCTAGCGCTTGATCGCTGGCGCGTTAAAAATACCACCATTGGCATTGCGCGCAAGATACGTTGTTAATGCCACCGAACCTTCGGAAGTGAAATCGAGTTCAGGGAATCGTTGCTGGCGGAAACAATCAAACAAACGCCATTGGAACGAGCGCAACTCACCCTGACTGACGCGATACGCAGGCCAGCTGGTGTAAGCGCGCTGCGCAGGTTCGGTCTTGGTCAGATTGGGCAAATCCTGCAGCCTGATACGAATGTTGTCTTGCGCGTGGCAGGTCGCACAGGAAAAGTCGTGCGGGCCGCCGCGATGGAAGAACATTTTTTTGCCGATGGCAAACGCTTCTTTCTCTTTTGCGTGCTTCAACGCAACATCCATTTTGACGCCGCGCGAATTGGCTGTCACGTAGGCCACCAGCGCCTCCATGCTCGACCTATTCTCAGGCGAGCCAAACGGCGCGCGTTTGGCTTGCGCGTACGTGAAACCCTGCAATATCACCATGCAGGTGACCAGCCGCGATTCAAGATCTTCAACTTTGTCGGTGTCTTCAAAGTATTTGGGCAATTGTGCGTAGGCACCCTTGACCACGCCCTCACCCAGCCCGAGGTCACACGCTTGCAGTGATGCCATCTTGGGTCCGCGCTTTTGTTTCCACAAATCTTCGCCGCGCGCTTCCCATAATTCTGCCGGGTTGCCGTCGGCAAGTGCTTCCCGGTATTTTTCAATTTCACGCACGGTGGCGTCGGTGCTCTTGGCCGGGGCGGCTGGTGTCACTGCGGCGGCCGCCTTGGGTGGCGCCTTCGCAGCGGGTTTGGCCGCCTGTTGTGCAAACGCATCTGCACCATGGGCCAGACCAATTACCATCGCGATGCAGGCAATCGACCAAACAGCCGGCTGATTCTTCATTTGATTCATCGGGTTTCCTCCAGATTATTTTTTATCTCACCCACCCGCACATTCGGCGCACGGAAGATGGCTATTACAAAATACCGGTACAACACTACGGCTTCAAATACACATAACCTTCTCTAGCCTGCAATTTCGCCAGTTCTGCAACGCCGCTTGGCACCAATCGCGCTTCTTCAATCACCCGCTTTGCATCAATCATGCGCCGTTCCAGCGTGATTTTGCAAACACGAAAATCGACACCGCGCTTGACCAGTTCCTGCACATTGGCTGCGTACTCATTGCCCGCCTTGTCCTTGGCACCATCAAGCAAAAAATCGATACCGTTTGCGTGAGTCACGACGCTGATTTTGGCCGTCGGGTCCGCTGACAAATGGTTGCGAATATTGCGCAGCGCCGCGGTGGCTTGATCATTACCTTCGCTTACGTGATAAATCACCTTCACCGGCGCGTCGGTTGCAACCGTGGCTTTTGGCGGGCCGCCAACCACCAGCGCGCAACCCGACATCAGCATCGCACCGGTCACCAACAATGCGGTCAACGCCGCACCTCGGGTGGTGTTCACGAAATCACCGCTTCATCGGATCTTTTTTCGCCCTTGTTGTCGGTCCAGGTGACAACCACTTTTTCACCGGCCTTACCGCCGGTAAAACGAAATGACAGGAACGGATTTTTTGACACGGCCGGGCCCCACTGCGCGGTCAACACCGTCTTGCCGTTGTGCGTGGCGGTGACATTGGTGATGTGCCAAGCCGGCACCAGTTTGCCGGCGCTGTCGCGACGCTGCCCGGTTTCCATCTCATGCGCCATCAGCACACGAACATCAACTGCGTTACCCATCATCTGGGCGCGGATTCTCATCGGATCTGCCATGGTTTTCTCCTTACTTCACATTCTTGAAACGATTAATCTGACGTGCCGGTTTGATTGCGGTGCTGCCTGTAAATGCGGGACGTTAGCCGCCGCAACCGCCAAGCGTTACTTTGATTTCTTTGGTGGCGAAATAGAACTTGCCATCCGCCTTGACCACCGCGTGCACGTTTGAAGTTTGACCCATCTTGACGCGTGTTGATACCACCGCTTCCGTACCGTCCGGAATCGTGAACATGGCGGCGAGTGAGTTTGGATTTTTCTCAACCAGAATCGCGATCATTTCGGTTTTCGGGATCTTGCTCTGCACACCAACCGGCACCACCGCGCCGTTTTCGGCAATATCAGGCGCATTCACAAATGAAATGTCCTTGGATTCGGCTGCGGCGGCACCGCCCAATGCCTTGACCGTGTCATTGAGATTTTTTGTCTCGAAGGCGTTTTTGTTCCACTCCTGCGCAAACACGTCGCCCGGTTTGATCAACCCGGCAGAAACCAACATTGCCATGACGGTGGTACCGCCGCTGGCCTTCAACACATGACGTCTGTTCATCATTTCCCTTTCACCAAATATCACCAAATATCACAAAGAATTACCACGAATAGTACGTTTCAACCCCAGAGTTTGCCACAGCTGACGACTGCCCTTGCTTGACCCAGATAAAGAATCACAACCCCGTCAAATCAATCTTTGCCTATTTACCGCCGCGCAGACTCCATTCGGCCAATAACCGCAATTCCGCCTCGGGCATATCCAGATGCGGCGGCATGGGAATCGCCCCCCAAACGCCCGATCCGCCCTTGCGGATCTTGTCAATCAACAAATTGGCGGCATTGGCGTCACCGGCATACTTTTTGGCAATGTCGGCGTGGCTGGGGCCGACCAGCTTGTGGTCCGGCGCGTGGCAGGCGTTACAGGTGTATTTTTTGGCCAGCGCCACTGCGTTTGCTGGCACCTTGCCCGCCGCAGACGGGTGCACTGACGAGACAGCGGCAACTGCCGGTGCGATTGCCGCAACACGCGTGGTGATTGGTGCGGTTGGGGCCGGCTTGGTGGTATCGGCACCGCGGGTGGCGCCGATCAGGCGGCTTTGCTCGGCCAGGTTGCCATGCGCATCGCGCGCGTGGTCCGGCAGCGACGACCCAATTTTCATTTCCTGTTTGCAGTTGGTCATACACGCCGCATTGGTGACGTCACCCTTGCCGCGCACATCCCACAGCGGCGACCACTTGATCTTGCCATTGCGGTTTGGCAGGCGTTTTTGCACCTCGGCCATGTTTTCATTCGAGAGCACAAAGTCGGCCGGCACAATGTCACCGAGGCTCAAGACATACGCGGTCACCGCATAGACCTCTTCGACTGACAGGGATTTGGGCGCGTTCCACGGCATGGCGCGATTGATGTAATCCCACAGTGTGGATAGCTCGGAGAGTTTCATCAGCGTGGTGCGCTGTGGAAAATCCGGCCGCAACAGACTCGCGACACGCCCGGTTTCAATATCTTTTTTGGTAATGCCACCGGCAATCGGCGTAAACACCTCGTTGGATTCACCAAACGTGCCGTGACACGATTCACATTTGGCCTCCCATACCTGCTGACCTTTTTTCACCGAGCCGGCACCTTTTGGCAGGCCTTTGAAGTCCGGGCGAACGTCGATATCCCACGCAGCAACCTCGGCCGGGGTGGCGCTGCGGCCGATACCGGCAAAACGTTCCTGTGCCAACGCCGGCGCTGAAACAAGCAGCGAACAAATCAACAGCAACAACATGTTGGCGGCCTTCATCAATACACCTGCACGTTCGAGACTTCGCCACTGGCCGCGATTTTCCAGCTTTGGATCGCATTGTTGTGATAAATCGAACGGGTGCCGCGCACCGCCCGCAGCTGGTTGATTTTTGGTTGAACGTAGCCGGTATCGTCAATTGCACGGCTTTGCAATACCGTCTCACGGCCATCCCATTGCCAGTTGATATTAAAACGCGTCAAACACTTCGACAGCACCGGTGACTCAATGCGTGCCGTTTTCCAATTCTTGCCGCCGTCGAACGACACGTCGACACGTTTGATCTTGCCGCGCCCCGACCACGCCAACCCGCTAACGTTGTAAAACCCCTTGTCGAGCAGCGTCTGCCCGCCCGACGGTGTGGTGATCACGCTTTTACATTCCTGAATACTGGTGTATTGACGCATCTTGCCATCGGGCATCAAATCAACGTAGTGCAGCACTTCATCCTTGGTCGCATAAGGTTGGTCGCCAACCTCGATGCGGCGCAGCCACTTCACCCAACTCACACCTTGAATACCCGGCGCCACCAGCCTCAACGGATAACCGTTTTCCGGCCGCAACATCTCACCATTCATGGCATAGGCGACAAAACAATCGTCGAGCGCACGGTCAATGGCGATGGTGCGTGTCATGCCGGAACCATCGGCACCTTCGGCGAGAAGGTACTTGCCCTTGAGCTTGTCGTAGCCGCAGTCTTCCAGCAGCACCGACAACGGCACGCCGGTGAATTCACAACAGCTCAACATGCCGTGGCTGTATTGCACCGTCGGTACCGCCACGTTGCCCCACTCCATGCCGGTATTGGCACCACACTCGATAAAATGCATGCGCGACACCGACGGCAAACGCATCAGGTCATCCATCGTATAGAACTTCGGGTTTTTCACCAGCCCATTGATCATGAAGCGGTGTTTGGATGGGTCAATGTCCCACCAGCCCTGATGGTGCCGCTCAAAGTGCAGCCCATTCGGCGTGATGATGCCAAAAAATCCCTGCAACGGTGCAAACGAAACCGAGCCGGCCGAAACGCGGGTCAGGCCCGGGCTTTCACGTCGCTGTAAATTTTTTTCCCATTTGGACGGGCTGCCGTAACCAATCGACGCCACGCCCTGGCCAAGCCCTTTGGAATGCTCCGGCAGCTCAAGAATATTCGGGTCGCCTTTAAAGGCACCACTTTCCGCCGCGCTGGCCATCGCCGCCCCGGCACCGGTGGCGGCCAGCGCGGTTGAAAACGCCCCCCGCAAAAAGTCGCGTCGGCCGGATTGCACCTCGACGATCTGCTGGGGCGTCAGAAAGTTTTCCGGCGCACGCTGGAGTCGGCCTAAAGCGGCATTGGCTGGCTGGTTGTTCGACATGCGGTTGTGACTCCTGCAACGGCCCAGCCAGCTGCAATGGCAAGGGTGGCTTAAATTAGATTCGGCTAATATTAGCAAAGCCTAATGATAAGTAAAGCTGCACTGCAACATAAACGGTTTTCCGCTAGAGTGGGTGAATGGCCACCAAGACAAAATCCAACCCCGCGACCGATATCTTCGACCTGATCGGTAAAACCGAAAATATCGAACAAGCCGCCATGGCGATGCAGGCCATGTCGCATCCGATGCGCATCAAGATTCTGTGCCTGCTCTCTTCCGGCGAAATGATGGTGACGGAGATTGTCGAGGCGGTCGGCACCACGCAGGGCAACGTTTCACAGCATTTGGCGATCCTGAAAGCCAGCGCGATGATTGTCTCGCGCGCCGAGGGCAAAAAAACCTACTATTGGATCGAGGATAAACGCGTAATCAAGATCGTGGCGATGACGCGTGATGTGTTTTGTTCGATTTGAAACGCTTTAATCCACGGGTGTTTCCAGCCATTTATGCTTGAAAACTCCCGCCGAATGGCGGGTTTCGTTTTACAAAACGGCGTTTGCCCGCAGTTCTTCGAGTGACACCACCTCGAGTGCGCGTTCGTGGGTTGCCTCCATTACAACCTTGGGCGCCTTGCCGACCACAAACGCTTCTTCCCAGCGCGCCACACACACGCACCATTTGTCGCCGGCGCTCAGGCCGGGGAAGCCGAACTCCGGTCGCGGGGTCGAGAGGTCGTTACCCTGTGTTTTTGAGAAGTCCAGAAACGCATCAGTCATGATGGCGCAGACGGTGTGTGAGCCGTGGTCGTCATCAATCGTGTGGCAAAAGCCGTCACGAAAATAACCGGTCATCGGCGCAAAGCAGCATGGCGCAAGCGGGTCGCCGAGTACGTTGCGTGCCTTGATCTGGTGCTCGTTGCCTGTGCTCATGTTGGTTTCCATCGTTGTTGCGCCGATTCGTCGGAAGCGCGTGCATCGACCCAACGGCTACCGTCGGCCGTTTGTTCTTTTTTCCAGAACGGCGCGTCGGTCTTCAAAAAATCCATGATGAACTCACACGCCGCAAATGCATCGCCGCGGTGTGCCGATGCGACCATGACCAGCACAATCTGGTCGGTCGGTTGCATGGTGCCGATGCGGTGAATGACGGTTGCGTCGATCACGTTCCAGCGGCTGGCGGCATCAACAACAATGTTGGTTAGCGCCTTTTCGGTCATGCCCGGGTAGTGTTCAAGCGTCATGGCAGATACGCCCTGCCCGTCATTAATATCACGCACCACGCCGACAAACGATGCGATGGCCCCGACGTGGCGATGGCGTTCACGAATCAACGATTGCTCGTGGGTCAGATCAAAATCGTCTGCCTGAATACGAATGGTTGGCACCAACACCGCCTAGCCGCCCGTGACCGGCGGGAAAATGGCAACTTCGTCACCCGCCTTGATCGGGTCGGTCAATTGCGCCATGTCTTGATTCACCGCAACCCGCCAGCGTTTGGTGACAGCCAGCACTTCAGCATAAACACCGCCGCGATCACGCAGCGCCTCAACCAGCGCACCAACGGTCGCAGTGGCGGGCATCGCAATCGACTCTTCGGCGACGCCGATCGATTCGCGCAGACTGGCGAAATACAAAATCTTGATCATTACTTCACCACGTGCAGACTGGATTTGCGCAGGCCCAGGTGTTGAACAATAAATGCCGCCACGGCTTCGGCGTCTTCGAGCCCGAATTGCGGCAGATCGGTGGCGAGGGTTTCGTCGGTCGCAACGGCAATCACGTTTTTATCTTCAACAAACAGCAATGGTTTGTCGGCGAGCTTGCGATGCACCTCAATCTTCGGGATGTTATGGTGTTTCCAGCCTTCGACAATCACCACGTCACAAGGCGAAAAATGCTTCAACTGCTCTTCAAGGGAAGGCTCGTTATCACCGCGCAATTCGTGCATCAACGCCCAGCGGTTGCTCGACGTCACCATGACCTCGGTGGCACCGGCCATGCGGTGGCGGTGGGAATCCTTTCCCGGCAGGTCGATGTCAAATTCATGATGCGCGTGTTTGATCAACGACACACGATAACCGTCCATGACCAGACAGGGAATGACTTTTTCAATCAGGGTGGTTTTGCCGCTACCTGAGTAGCCGGCGATGGCGATAAGTTTCATGGTTTGATTATCAATGATTTTGCAATGTGTCTTTCGACCTAAAAATCACGGCGGCATTTACCTTTTTATGGCTTTACATCAACGCCAAACACGTTCGCCATAAAGGCGAGGATGTCGCTGCGTTCTTCGATAATTTTTGAAGTCGGTTTGCCGGCACCGTGGCCCGCACTGGTTTCGATACGGATCAATTTCGGTGCGGCACCGGTATCAACCGCCTGCAATGCAGCAGTGTATTTAAAGCTGTGCGCGGGCACCACACGATCATCATGGTCGGCGGTGGTCACCAAAATCGGCGGGTATTTCACCCCGGCGCGAATGTTGTGCATCGGCGAATAGGCGGCGAGCGCCTTAAATTCATCCGCCTTGTCCGACGAACCGTAATCCGACACCCACGCCCAGCCGATGGTGAATTTATGGAATCGCAGCATATCCATCACACCGACCTGTGGCACCGCCGCGCCAAACAACTCAGGGCGCTGATTCACAACCGCGCCGACCAACAGACCGCCGTTGGAGCCACCGTTGATACCCAGTCGTGCTGGCTGTGTGTATTTGTTGGCGACCAGCCATTCGCCGGCGGCAATAAAGTCATCAAACACATTTTGCTTTTTGAGTTTGGTACCTGCATCGTGCCACGCAGCACCATATTCGCCGCCGCCACGGATTGATGCAGACACATAAACGCCACCCATGCGCATCCAGGTCGATGCCGTCACCCGATAACTCGGCGTTTCGGAAACATTAAAGCCGCCGTAGCCATACAACAGCGTCGGATTGGTACCGTCGAGTTTCATGCCCTTGCGGTGCGCAATAAAAATCGGAAACCGTGTGCCGTCTTTGCTGGTGACAAATTCACGTTTGGTTTCATATTGCGATGAGTCAAACGCAGTCTTTGGCCGCGCAAACAAGGTTGATTTGCCGGTTCTGACGTCGTAACGATAAATCTCAGTCGGGTTGATCAGGCTGGTGTAGCTGTAAAACGTTTCTTTGTGGGAAAAACGTCCGCCGAATCCAGACGCGGAGCCAACACCGGGAAGGCTTACTTTGCTGAGCAATTTGCCATCAGGCGCATGCACGTTGATGGCGGCGGCGGCATCCTGCAAATACTGCGCAAAAATTTTCCCGCCGACCACATTGGCCGATGTCATCGCATCCTTGGTTTCGGCCACCACTGTTTTCCAGTTGGCGCGCTCGCGTTTGGTCAAATCAATGGCGATGATGCGACCCTTCGGCGCGTCTTTGTCAGACTTTACCCACAAGGTGTTGCCGTTGGCGCCGATCGGTGTGTACTCGGCATCAAAATCGAGTGTGATGGATGTCGGCACGGCATTGGCGACCAGACCGCCGTTCTTGAGCGGCATGACCAACAAGCCGTTTTTGCGACCGGAGCCGTTCCGAACAGAAATAATCACGTTGCGGGCATCATCGGTCACGTACGCGCCGAAAAACCACTCCTTTTCAGCCGTGTTTTGATAGACCAGAATGTCTTTCGACTGGTCGGTGCCGACGCGGTGGTAATAGAGCTTCTGGAAGAAGTTGCTGCCGGTCAGTTTTGCATCCGATGTGGGCGCGTCATAACGCGAGTAGAAAAAACCCTTGCCATCCGGCGTCCACACGGCGCTGGAGAATTTCACCCATTCAACCTTGTCTGCCAGATCCCGCCCAGTCGTCAGATCACGCACCTGCCAGGTCTGCCAATCCGAACCAGCGGCGGCGATGCCGTAGGCTATGTAACGGCCGTCCCTGCTGACCGATGTGCCGGTCAACGCCACGGTGCCGTCTTTGGACAGCAAGTTCGGATTAATAACGACGGTAGGTTTGTCGCTGATGGACTTGGCCATGTAGATAACCGATTGCTGCTGCAAGCCGTCGTTACGCGACCAGAAATAGCGACCACCTTCTTTAAACGGCAGGCCGAAGCGTTCAAAGTTGTACAACTCGGTGTAAATCTTCTTGACGGCGGCACGCTGCGGCATGGCCTCGAGGAATTTGTCGGTGACGGCGTTTTGGGCGGTCACCCAAGCCTTGGTCTCGGCACTGTTGTCGTCCTCAAGCCAACGATACGGATCGGCGACGGTGGTGCCGTGGTAGTTATCGACCTGGTCACCCTTCCTGGTGTCCGGATACTTGAGTGGCTGTGCTTGCGCTGAAACAACGGCGGCAGAAATCAGGGTGGTGGCGGTCATCACAAGGTAGCTGAGTTTTACGTTTTTCATGAGGAAAGTGTCCGGTTAATCATCAATTCAATTTGAGTCGGTATCAGTATCAATCAGTCTTGGTACGGCGGGATCGTGTAAGGCAGGGGATGCAAGTGTATCAAGCTCAACGCGTTCGATCGATTGGAAACGATCGCTGATTTTTTTGCTCGTCACCGCCACGTCGTCAACATCCTTGTTGGCTTGACGAATGTGTTCGGCGAGCTTGCGCATGCGTTCATCAAAGCGACCAAACTCCTTGCCAAGTTTGCCCAACTCGTCCTTGATGATGTGCACCTGTTTGCGGGTCTCGACGTCTTTCAACACCGCACGAACGGTGTTCAACACCGCCATCAGGGTGGTCGGCGAAACAATCCATACACGCCGCTGCTGGGCATATTCAACAATATCGCGATGGCGTGCATGAATCTCGGCAAACACCGCTTCGGCCGGCACAAACATCATGGCACCATCCGAGGTCTCGCCGGCAATGATGTACTTGGATGCGATCGCATCGACGTGTTTCTTGACGTCAGCCTTGAATACCGCCGGCGACACCTTGTCGGCCTCATCCGAAATCATGCGTTCGTAATTTTCCAGCGGAAACTTCGAATCGATTGCGATCAACCCAACCGGGTCGGGTAGCTTCAACACACAATCGGCAATCACCTTTTGCCCGCCGTGTGAGAACGTGTATTGAAACTCAAACGACGTCTCCGGCAGCATGTTGCGAATCACCTGCTCGAGTTGCACCTCACCAAACGCCCCGCGTGATTTTTTATCGCCGAGCAGTTGCTGCAGCGACACCACGTTGGTGGTGAGGCCGTCGAGTTTCTTTTGTGCCTCATCAATGGTGGCGAGACGCGTCATTACATTAACAAACGTCTCGTTGGTTTTCTTGAAGCCTTCGTCAAGCCGCTCGGTGACCTTGCCGGAAATTTCGGCCAGACGGGTATCGTTGGTTTTGGTCA
>JANOEV010000330.1:0-2076 GCA_031413695.1 Burkholderiales bacterium | reverse complement strand
TTGACGCCGATTCGGAACATCCCGGAACCATTGACCTCAAAATCTACGCGGCACGGCCCTTCATTGACGCCGCCCGGGTGTTTGCACTTGCCAATCAGGTGATTGCCACCAACACCGCCGACCGCCTGAGAATGGCGGGCGAAAAAATGCGCATGAGTGAAGACGAAGTGAATGCGTATGTCGACGCGTTTCATTTTGTGCAATTGCTGCGCCTGCGCCATCAGGAGGTGGTTGATGTTGCATCGCCCGATACCAAGCCAAGCCCGAACCGTATCCGCCCGGACGAACTCAACGAACTCGACCGGCGGATTCTGAAAGAGGCGCTGCGCCAGGCGCGCAAGTTGCAATCGCGGCTCGAAATGGATTTCCAGCTGTGAGCCGTCAACAACGCCAGCCATGAGTCTGGCAAATCTGCTCGCGCGTTTCACCGGCAAGCCGGTCGTCCTGAGTGACGATCATCGCAATCGCCTGCACGTCATCAACCAACTGCCTTCGCCCGATTTGGCGCAAGCGCCGGGCAACATGCGTTGGGTGGTGGCCGACGTTGAAACGTCGGGCCTTAACACCCGAACGGATCGCCTGATCGCGGTTGGCGCGGTGGCAATTGTCAACAGTGAGATCCAAATCGCCGACAGCCTTGAAGTTGTTTTACGCCAACCCAAGGTTTCGAGCCATGAAAACATTTTGATCCATCGTATTGCCGGTGATGACCAGCGGGCGGGTGAGGATCCGCAGGAGACGCTGCTGCAATTTCTGGAATTTGTCGGCGATAGTCCGCTGGTTGGTTTTCACGCGGCATTTGACGAGATCATGCTGGCGCGCGCGATTCAGGAATTTCTCGGCATCACGCATCGAAGTCGGTGGCTTGACCTGGCCGCACTTGCACCGGCGCTGGTGCCTGAACCGGCGGCCGGCGCGGGCCGGGGCAACGGACGCACGCAGGCACATTCACTCGATTGGTGGTTGGATCGGTATGCGATAAAAGTCACCAAACGCCACAATGCGGCGGCCGACGCATTTTTTACCGCCCAGTTGTTTGGCGTTTTGCTGAGCCACGCAAAAATCAAGGGGTTATCCCGGGCGGGCGAGATCCTGAAGCTCGCGGAAGACTATGCGTGGTTGTCCAGCCGGCAGCAAACGTAGGTCGTCGCGACGAATTTTTTCAATACCGAACGAATTTTTCGAAGCAGGTTTGCCACGCGTTGTTACCCCTCACCGCTCGGGCAAAAACTCAATGCGCATGGCCGCCAAATTGGACGCAAAAAAGTGATTTAGATCAATAAGTTAAGCCTCGTTACGTAATGCTGCAATGCAGCACAGAAAAACTGTCGAATAGGCCTTTTTTCCTTTGACCGTTGTCCCAGCCAGACACTATACTGACCGCTGAATGTGAGGTTTTTCACATCTGGCCTGGCATCGTTGATTTCAATACGTTCCGGGTTTGTCTCAGACCTGCAAGCAACACCCAAAAAATACTAGGAGGACTCAATGCAGTTGACTGATATCCATCGGGATTACTGGCGAAAGAACCTGCGGATCACCGCGATTCTGCTTGTCATCTGGTTTGTCGCGACCTTTGTCGTGATTTATTACGCGCGTGAATTGGCAACGATCAATTTCTTCGGTTGGCCATTGTCGTTTTATATGGCCGCACAAGGATCGTTGATTATTTACGTGTTGATCATCGGCTATTACGCGATGTACATGAACAAACTCGATATCGAGCACGGTGTTGACGAAGGGAGCCCGGAATGAGCACACTTACCTTCAAACAACAACTGACAAAATATTACAGCTTCTATACGCTCGGTTTTATCACCTTTGTTGTATTGCTCGGCATTGGTGAACAACTGGGTATGTCCCGCGTATACATGGGATACACCTTCCTGGCAGCGACGATTCTGCTCTATGCGGGTATCGGCATCATGAGCCGCACGCTCGACGTTGCGGAATATTACGTTGCAGGTCGCAAGGTTCCGGCGTTGTTCAACGGCATGGCGACCGGTGCGGACTGGATGTCTGCGGCGTCGTTTATCGGCATGGCAGGCGGCCTGTATCTGCAGGGCTTTGACGGCC
>JANOEV010000329.1:0-4426 GCA_031413695.1 Burkholderiales bacterium | reverse complement strand
CCAAACGCCTATGCCAACGCCGTCATGTCATTCATCGTCGGACGATGGCACCAGTTTGCGAAATCCGGCTACAAGCGCACGCCGACGGAAATGTGGTCGGCTCAATGGGTCATTTTTGCCGGTTGATCACGACATGACCGATCCCGTCCAAGCGCAGCTTGAAGCCTATAACGCGCACGATGTTGATGCATTTATGGATTGCTACACCGACGATTGTATCGTCGAGGACGGTGCCGGAAGCCGGTTAATGTCGGGGGCGGCGGAAATGCGGCCGCGTTACATTGCGTTGTTTGCGAGTTCGCCGGCTTTGCATTGTGAACTGGTCAGCCGGATTCGTATCGGCGAATACGTTATTGATGAGGAGTCGATCACCGGTCGTATTCCCGCCTTCCGGCGTGCGGTGGCCATCTATCATTTGCGTGACGACAAAATTGATCATGTTAGGTTCTATCGCGAAGCCTAGCGGCATGACCGGCCCGCCTTCATTGCTGCTCGAAACTGAGCGTCTCACGCTTGCCTTGCCGCGGGCATCCCACGCTGCCGCAGCGCACGATTTTCATGTGCGTGCGTGGCCGCATTTGGTGCGTTGGTTTCCCCCGGTGCCGGCCGATTTTGACCAACTCTCATATTGGCAGGGCGTCGTTGTTAAAACGCACGAAGCTTATACACAAGGCAGCGCGGTCAGATTGTGGGTCAGCCCGCGATCAGCGCCCGAACTGGTGATCGGCACGGTCGGTTTTTCGCAGATATTTCGCGGCCCCTTTTGCAACTGCGTGCTCGGCTATCAAATCGACGCCGCGTATGAAGGGCGGGGCCTGATGCGTGAGGCATTACAGGCCGGTATCCGCCATATGTTTGATGAACAAAAATTGCACCGGATTGCGGCAAACTACCGCCCCGAGAATGCGCGCAGCGGCCGCCTGTTGACGCGACTGGGGTTTCGTATTGACGGCTTTGCCAGGGACTACCTGTTTATCGACGGCAATTGGCGGGACCATGTTCTAACGTCGCTCACAAACGATCAGTTTCAGCAGGGCTGGCTCACAACAACGTAATCGTCTATTCGAAATCCAGATCATAGGCGACAACCTTGGCGCCCTCCTTGCGGAAACTGATGATCGTCTTTGCATCTTCTTTATTGCCATTGTCCGGATCAAAGGTCTTTTTCAAATAGACAATCTTCGGCGCGTCAGGCTTTGACAAGTCTTTTGAGGCGGGTTCGCCAAATTGCGCAATCACCTCGTCAACGGTTTTCCCGACAACATTTCCCTGGAATATGCCTCGCGAGTAGCCGCCGACGCCACATGCGGCAAGGGCAACGGCAACCAACGTCGCAACAACGGCGCACCGGATTTGAACAAAAAATGGCATATCAATGGTTCCTGAATAATGAATGTGATTGAAGACGCTAAAAACAATCGGCGTACGCACAGATGCTGGGCAATTTTACGCCCAGATGATTGCGGGGACTTGTGTTAAATCAAAAGTCGCTCGATTGAGCGGCTTTTTTCAGTCCAGTCAAACCAAAATGGGCGTTTAACCCAGCGTGTCCGCCCAAATATTCTTCGCCCATGTCATCGCATATTGGGCTTCGAGTTCATTTGCGGCGCTGGAGACGCCACCAGACCCCAACACGGTTTTCATGGTTTTATCTTTTTCATCATATTTATGAATTGACGCGACGTGAACGACCCGGTCGGCAGAAACAAATGAATAGCATGTGTTATTCAATGTCGGACTTTGATTCGGCTGTTCACCTGCGAGCAGCGCCACCACCGCGGCGGCGCATGCCTTGCCGTGGTTGTTTGCCATATGCGCCGATTTGGGCATCGCGGGCGCAATCTGCAGTGCGTCGCCAAGCAAATGCACGCCCGGAACATTTTTTGCCTCATAGGTCAGCCAGTTGATTTCACACCAACGTTTATTGGCGGTGATAAACGGCGCGGCAATGGCGCCCGCCTTCATCGGCGGCAACGCGTTTAGAACGTCCGCTTTGACATCACCAAATTCAAGTTTGGCCGTTGACGTCTTGGTGTCAACATCAATCAATTTTGACGATGGCCGATACTCAACCATGCCACCGTACATCTCGGACCACGCCTTTTTAAACAAACCCGGTTTCGATGTCACGTCCATATTTGCGTCGAGGATCAGGACCTTTGATTTCGGTTTTGCTTTCTTGAAATAACTGGCGACCTGGCAGGCACGTTCGTACGGGCCGGGTGGGCATCGGTACGGCGCCTCGGGAATGGAAATCGCAAACACGCCACCGTCCGGCATGGCTTCCAACTGTTGTCTCAATGAGACCGTTTGCGGCCCGGCTTTCCATGCATGAAAATAACGCGCCTGCGCCTCGGCGTTGTTGAGGCCTGGCAATTGCTCATACATAAAATCGATACCGGGCGAGAGAATGACCCGGTCAAACGGAATGGCATCGCCGTTGGCCAATCGCACCACTTTCTTTTCAACGTCCACGGCCAAGGCTTCGCCGCGAATTAACTTCACGCCGTACTTCTTTTGCAGCGTGTCGTAACTGACCGTGATGTCCGCCATTTTCTGTGATCCACCCAATACGAGATTCGATATTGGACACGAGATAAACGCGGTATTCCGCTCAATGACCGTGACATCAATGGTCGGCTCCCACATCTTGATGTACTTTGCGGCAGTCGCGCCGCCATAACCGCCGCCAACAATGACAACTTTTGGCCCGGACCCGCCGCCGACGCTCGCGCATCCTGTAAACGTCGCGACACTGCCGGCCGCTGCCACCACGCCGCTTGCTTTAAGAAAATTTCTACGATTAATGCTCATGTCATTCTCCTTAACGCTTCTGCGCGGCAAAAAAATCGGCGAGCGCGGCAATTTCAGCGTCGCTATAACCTTTGGATATTTGATGCATCAAGGTGGCGTCGCGTTTTCCCTCCTTGAAATGCTTCATCTGAATCACGAAATAATCTTTGTTCAGTCCGGCCAGGCCTGCCAATGCCCCACCGGCTGACACGCCGTTCGTTCCGTGACATGCAGCGCAGGTTGCGGCCATTGAACGCACACCTTTGGGTGTGAGATTCGATGCGGCAAATGCCGGCGCTGCAGCCGCGGCGGGTGGCGGTGAGGTGGTTGCCGCTGGCGGGGTTTGTGCCACAGCTTGACTCAATGACAGGACCGCGGCGAATACGGCACTGCAGAACGCGATGGATTTGTTATTCATGACACTCCTCGTTTTAGCTGACAAAACTGCATCGGACAAATTAGGCTGAAAGCCGACCAAATATTGCTGCGTCGCAACAATGTGCGTCGTCAATCGACAACGTTCAATACCGTTTACTTTACGACAACGGCGGCGTTTTGCCAAAGACTTGCAGGTCATGCTGAATGCATCGCGTTGTTATGCCAGTCAGGGCCTTGGCCCGTCATTAAAAATCTCAAACAAAAAAGCCACGTTTCGAAAAACGTGGCTTTCTGTTTGCGCCCGGACTTCGGGAAAATATTGCCGGTGACGGCTAGTTTTCCTGCGTGACCGGCTCTTTCTCTTCGCTGATATCGAGTTTTACCTTGTCGTCCGCACCGATGTCGATGGTGACTTTGCCGCCACTCGCGAGGCGACCGAACAGCAACTCGTCGGCGAGCGCACGCCGGATGGTGTCCTGGATCAAACGCGCCATCGGCCGGGCCCCCATCTGCGGGTCGAATCCGTTCTTGGCAAGATATTTCTTGAGTGCCTCGGTAAACGTGACCTCGACTTTTTTCTCGGACAACTGCGCCTCAAGTTGCATCAAGAATTTATCAACGACCCGCAAAATAATGTCCTCGTTCAATGGTGCAAACGAGATCATCGCATCCAGCCGGTTGCGGAATTCCGGCGTAAACATGCGTTTGATCTCAGCCATCTCGTCGCCGGCCTTCTTGTCGTTGGTAAACCCGATCGAAATCTTCGACAACTCCGACGCACCGGCGTTGGTGGTCATGATGATGACCACGTTCCGGAAATCCGCCTTGCGGCCGTTGGTATCGGTCAGGGTTCCGTGATCCAGCACCTGCAGCAAAACATT
The DNA here is from genome assembly GCA_031413695.1 of Burkholderiales bacterium. Taxonomy (GTDB): domain Bacteria; phylum Pseudomonadota; class Gammaproteobacteria; order Burkholderiales; family Usitatibacteraceae; genus UKL13-2. The sequence goes on along the minus strand of JANOEV010000329.1, from coordinate 374 downwards.
AAAAATATCCGGATGCGCTTTTTCAATCTCATCCAGCAGCAACACACAGTATGGTTGCTTGGTAATGGCCTCGGTCATCAGGCCACCCTGATCGAAGCCGACGTATCCAGGCGGGGCGCCGATGAGTCTGGAAACCGCGTGCCGCTCCATATATTCCGACATGTCAAAGCGCACCAGTTCAACACCGAGGACAAATGCCAACTGTTTTGCAACCTCGGTTTTTCCGACCCCGGTGGGCCCTGAGAATAAAAATGAGCCGATCGGTTTGGTCGTGCTGCCAAGCCCCGAACGCGCCATCTTGATTGCCGCGGCCAGCGCGTCAATTGCCTTATCCTGCCCGAAAACGACGGACTTCAAATCGCGGTCCAGCGTTT
>JANOEV010000328.1:0-5125 GCA_031413695.1 Burkholderiales bacterium | reverse complement strand
TGCTGCGCGTGATCCAGGAAAAGCGTGTGCGCCGTGTCGGTGATACGGTTGAAAAGCCCGTCGATTTTCGTATCATCAGCGCCACGCACCGCAACCTTGGGGAAAAGGTGCAGGCCGGTGAGTTTCGCCAGGATCTGTTCTACCGTTTGAATGTCATTGAACTGCGGATGCCGCCACTGCGTGAGATACCGGAAGACGTGCCGTTATTGGTGGCCGCACTGATTGCACGACTGCACGCACAGTCGGCGCCAGCGCCCGGTGGCGGGGCGCCGCTATTGACGGCGGCGGCCCAAAACGCCCTTGCCAACTATGACTACCCGGGCAATGTGCGTGAGCTCGAAAATATTCTGGAGCGGGCAATGGCGCTGTGTGACGGCATGACCATTGGCAAGGATGATTTGTATCTGACCGAGGATGGCAACGGTTCCGCGGATTCGCGGCCGCCGGGCGATCGCACCATGCCGCTGCATGAATATCTGGATCGGATTGAACGCGAGCAGATCATGAAGGCGCTTGAGCAAACACGCTTCAACAAGACGCAGGCGGCAAAGGTGCTTGGTATCACCTTCCGCTCATTGCGCTACCGGCTTGATCGACTCGGCATCGAGTGATGCCATCGGCAATCGCACGGCGATGCCGGCTGTTGGTCAGCCGGTGTACAGGATCAGGGTGACATCCGCAGCCAAATCGCGGATCGGTACCAGCCGCTGATATTCTTGCGAATCGTGCCAGCGTTTTGCCGCAATCTCGTCGGGAAATTCCAACGTCACCACACGATCGTGGGCACCGGTATCGATAATGTCCTCGCCAGCCATCACCTGCTGCTTGCTGCCGCGAAAAATAATCCGGCCACTGTATTGGGTGATAGTGAATCCCACCTGGGAGACATAACGTTCCCACTGCGCTGGATCACGGACCCGAATCAAGCCGACATAGTAGGCACTGCTCATGCTATTTCTTCCTTATTCATCGCTGCCGCGGGGATCAGGGTGCTCGGCGTAGTGGAAGATGGCACGCTTGTACTTTGCCGTCGTCCTATCGCCTGTGTGCTCCGCAATGTGCGTCAACAATAACTGAAGCGCACGACGATGGTCGCCAAGATTGTGCAGGGCCATCGCCAGAAAAACGCTGAATTCATGTGCCGATGGGAACTCGGCAATGCCGCGCTCAAACGTGCGCACCGCGTCCGAATACTGTTCAACACAACGGTACGAACTGCCAAGCCCGAGCAATGCCCCGCGCCGATCCTCGCCCTCCAGACCAAGTGCAATTGACTTCTCGTAATGGGGAATCGCGTCGACTTCCAACCCCTGCGGATCGTAGGTGCAGGCAATCTCGTAGTGCAGCCGGGCATGATCGGGCGAACTCTTCAGCAGATCCAGCAGTATTGCCAACGCCTCGGTATGCTGGTTCTTCTTCCGCAGTAAAACGGCGCGCGAAATATTTTGCTCAATGCCCATCAGATTGTCCGAATCATCTGAACACACTAGGTATTCTGAATGACGATCTTGGGAAACATATGCGATCGATCCTGTGACTGTTTGGCAATTTTGGCGGCGCACTTGTGTGCAATTTCCCGGTAGATTTTTGCTGCAGCGCCATCCGGGTCGGAGACCATTGTTGGTTTGCCACTGTCAGCCATTTCACGAATCTTGATATCAAGCGGCAGCGAGCCCAGCAGGTCGACCTTGTAGTCCGTTGACATTCGTTGCCCGCCCCCCTCGCCAAAAATATGCTCGCTGTGGCCGCAATTTGAACAGGTGTGCATCGCCATGTTCTCAACAATACCGATAATCGGCACGCCGACCTTTTCAAACATTTTGAGACCCTTGCGCGCGTCGAGCAGGGCGATGTCCTGTGGCGTGGTGACGATTACCGCGCCGGTGACCGGCACTTTTTGCGCGAGGGTCAGTTGAATGTCACCGGTTCCGGGCGGCAGGTCGATCACAAGATAGTCGAGATTATTCCAACGCGTTTCATTCAGCAACTGCTCCAGCGCCTGCGTGACCATCGGGCCGCGCCAAACCATCGGTGTCTCGGGATCGATCAGAAAGCCGACACTCATGGCCTGAATGCCGTGCCCTTCCATTGGCTCCATCGATTTGCCATCCTTGGACTGGGGACGGCCCGTGATCCCCAGCATGGTTGGCTGCGAGGGTCCGTAAATATCGGCATCCAACATTCCAACCACCGCGCCCTCGGCTGCAAGCGCCAATGCGAGGTTGACCGCCGTTGTTGACTTGCCAACGCCCCCCTTGCCGGATGCAACGGCAATGATGTTCTTGATATTCGGATTCAATTTCACACCGCGCTGAGCGCTGTGCGAGACGATTTTGGAATAGACGTTGACCGAGACGTTGACAATGCCGTCGAGTTTTTTCAGCCGGTCGATCACACTCTTTCGAATCGCCTCAGTGACACTTTTGCCCGGATAGCCGAGCACAATTTCGAGCGTGACGTTATTGCCGTCGATGACGATGTTTTTTGCCGACTTGCCGTCGATGTAATTTTCATCTGTGACCGGGTCAATCAGCTCTCGTAATGCGTTTTTGATCTGTTCGCTGGTAATGCTCATGGTTTGCCTCTGTTTTTCACTTGGGCGTATTTTATCGGCATTCGCCACCGCCCTTGCCACTGATTGGGTATTTCCGGTTTATATCTTTGTGCGAGTGGGCTTGTTACAATAGCACCTTAGAAATCACGCCTGTGCAACGACCGCGCGACGCCGTCGATCTTGCCCGACCAAGCCCAATGCAACGCAAACTCTTTGTCACCACCGCACTGCCTTACGCCAACGGCGGATTCCATATCGGTCACATGATGGAGTACATCCAGGCAGACATCTGGGTGCGTTTCCAGCGGATGCGCGGACATCAGGTACATTTTGTTTGTGCCGATGACGCCCATGGGGCGCCGATTATGCTTAACGCCGAGAAGCAGGGCATCACGCCCGAGCAGCTGGTGGCGACCGTGGCAGCCGAACATCAGGCGCAGTGGCCGCTTTTTCACCTGAGTTTTGACTTCTGGCACTCGACACATTCACCCGAAAATATCGAACTGTCACAGGGTATTTATAAAAAGCTGAAGAGTGGCAAACTGATTGTTTCAAAGGAGATCGAGCAGTTTTATGATCCGGTCAAAGGCATGTTTCTCGCCGACCGCTTCATCAAGGGTGAATGCCCGAAGTGCGGCGCAAAAGATCAACATGGTGATTCGTGCGAAGTCTGTGGCGCGGTTTATTCACCGGCTGAGTTGAAGAATCCTTATTCTGTATTGACCGGTGCCAAACCGGTGATGAAAAAATCTGAACACCTGTTTTTTAAGCTCTCGGACAAAAAGTGCATCGCGTTTCTTGAAAAGTGGGTGGCAGAGACGCCCATCCAGAGCGAGGTCAAGAATAAACTGGCCGAATGGCTCGGCGATGGCGGAAAAAATCTGCACGATTGGGACATATCCCGCGACAGCCCGTATTTCGGCATTGAGATACCCGATGCACCGGGCAAATACTTTTACGTTTGGTTGGATGCGCCGGTCGGTTACCTCGCCAGTCTGAAGGCCTACTTCGCCGCTGGTGGAGCCGCCGCCAACGGTGAACCGCGCAGCTTTGAGGAGTTCCTGGCCGACGAGAAAGTGGAACAGTATCACTTCATCGGCAAGGATATTGTGTATTTCCACGCGCTGTTCTGGCCGGCGATTCTGCACTTCTCCGGCCGCAAAGTGCCAAACAATGTGTTTGTGCACGGTTTTTTGCAGGTCACCGGCGAAAAGCTTTCAAAATCGCGGGGCTTCGGCCCCACGCCGACCAAATATCTTGCGCTTGGGCTCAACACCGAGTGGTTGCGTTATTACATTGCCGCGAAGCTCAATGACAGGGTCGAGGATATTGATTTCAGCCCGGACGATTTTATCGCGCGGGTCAACGCCGATCTGATCGGAAAATACATCAATATTGCGAGCCGCGCCTCGGGTTTTCTACATAAAAAGTTTGACGCGCGATTGCAGGCGGTTGACGCGAAACATCCGGTGCTGGCGGCAATCATCAGCGCATCTGACGAGATTGCCGCCCTTTATGATGGTCGCGAATTCGGCAAGGCCGTGCGTCGCATCATGGATCTTGCGGATCAGGTCAATATGTTTGTCGATACCGAAAAGCCGTGGGCGCTGGCAAAAGATGACGCGAACAATGCGGCGTTACACGCGACCTGCTCGGTCATTCTCAACGCGTTTTATTTGCTCACCGCATATCTGACACCGATCCTGCCGAAGCTTGCCGGCGAAGCTGCTGCATTTCTCAACATAAAGGGTTATGATTGGGGTGACACAAAAAAATTATTGCCCGCAGGCCACCAGATCAAACCCTATAAACATTTAATGTCGCGCATCGAACCAAAGCAGATTGACGCATTGTTGGACGCACCAGACACCACGGTTGCGGCCGAGGGCAAGGCCGATAAAGCCGCCAAATCAACCGGCAAGGTGGAAACAAAAGCAGCCGCGGCACCGGCCAACGATGAGGCCCCTGCAAGCACGGAATTTGTCCTGCAGCCTGTCGAAACGCCGAAGCCGGTTGTCATCCAGCCTGTATCAGAAACCATTTCGATTGATGACTTCGGTCGGATCGATCTGCGCGTGGCAAAAATTCTTGACGCGGAATTTGTCGTTGAAGCGGATAAATTATTGCGCCTGACACTTGACCTCGGCATCGAGCAGCGCCAGGTGTTTGCCGGCATCCGATCCGCCTACAATCCGAAAGATCTGGTCGGCCGTTTGACCGTAATGGTTGCCAACCTTGCGCCGCGCAAGATGCGTTTTGGCGAATCGCAGGGCATGGTTCTGGCCGCCGGCGACGGTACCGGCATTTATTTGCTGAGTCCCGACTCCGGTGCCATTCCGGGAATGCGCATCAAGTAACGTTGTTGCCCGCAGCCGCAATATCATTCCCGCACAGTCTGGCTGCAACCATCGGACGGGTATGCGCCGCCCGCAACCGTCAATTGCGCCGGCTCTGGGATAGTATTCGTTGATCATGCCAGCCATTGTTCCGCCACCCTACTCCATTGACCGCACCGTACTCGAAACGGAAGTCCGGATAGATACCTATCGTGCGTCCGGCCCTGGTGGCCAG
>JANOEV010000327.1:0-2382 GCA_031413695.1 Burkholderiales bacterium | reverse complement strand
CATCCTGTTCAATAGCATTTCCATTGCGATAACCACCACCGTGAAGCCAAACCAATACGGGTCGTTTCTTGCCATCGGCAAAGCCAGGTGTCCAGACATTAAGTCATAAACAATCTTCACTTACATAATCGTAGTTCCAATGGTCACCGCCATGCCCGATCTTGCCTATGCAAAAGTCGCGTCCGCCCACGCGTGCGGCGCAGATACCGTTGATCTGTTAGTCAATAGCAGGGACCGCAAAGAAACCGCCTATCGCGACACGTCGATTGTGCCGCTATTGCCGCTTGGCGTAACACAGGTGTTGGTCAGCGGCGTCTACGACGCCATCGTTGCGCCGGCGCAGGCGCTGCGTTACCGCGAGCGCGCCAAGGACAAGAATGAAACCGTCGAGTTGCTCACCATCGACAATGCCGGACACTTTGAATTGATTGCACCGTGGACGCCGCCCGGGCGGATGGTGATTGAAACCATTGTACGGCTGGCCACAACAGACCCGCGTTAGAGCGCGGTGCGCAAATCCCACAACTCCGGAAACAACCGGATATTGACCATCTCTCGCAAGTAGTTGACGCCCGAGGTTCCGCCGGTTCCGCGCTTGAAGCCGATCACCCGTTCGACGGTGGTGACGTGGCGAAAACGCCATTGACGGAAATAGTCTTCAAGATCCACCAGTTTCTCGGCGAGCTCGTAGAGGTCCCAATGCTGTTTGGTGTTGGCATATACCTGCGACCAGGCAGCTGCGACGCTGTCGTTAGCCTGATAGGAAAGCGACCAATCACGGTCAACCGCGACCGCATCCAAATTGAATCCGCGCCGTTGCAACAACCGGTTTGCCTCGTCATAAATCGACGGTGACTCAAGCAGTTCCAGCAGGGTCCCGTGCTGCAACGCATTGTGTTCAAACGGCTTCAACAACGCGCGACTTTTGTTGCCGAACATAAATTCGACCATCCGGTATTGGTACGACTGAAATCCCGACGACTTGGCGAGACTCGCCCGAAAGGCGGAATATTCGGTCGGCGTCAGGGTGGCGAGAATATCCCATGACTGAATCAGGTTGTTCATGATGCGCGATACCCGCGCCATCATTTTGAATGCCGGGGCGAGATTGTCCTGACGAATGTGTTCACGCGCCGCCGTCATTTCACTCAACATCAACTTCATCCACAGCTCGGTGGCTTGGTGCTGAATGATAAATAACAGCTCATTTCGCTCACCCGACAGCGGCTTTTGTGCGCCGAGCAACAAATCCAGCTGCAGATAATCACCGTAACTCATGTCGTTGCGGAAGTTATCGAAGGCGCCCTCCGGCAACGCGGATTTTGGGTCGGTGGTATCCATCAATACATTGGCAGTGTCGCCTTCAACACCGTTCCGGTTTGCGCCTCGGTGATGATGATGGTGCGCGGATCGGCGGGATCAAGCGTCAGCGCGGTGGTGTGATCGCCGCGTGACGAATCAACCCGGTAGCGCGGCTCGCCGCGTTTATCAAACATCCACACACAACCCATGCCGTTGTGCGCAACAAACAGATTGTCATCGCTGTCGATGACCAATCCACCCGGGCCAACCCCACCCGAAAGTTGCACAAATTTATTTACGCGCGAGACACCGCCATCAACCAATGGCACACGCCACACCGCATTCTCATGGGTCGCCGCGACAAACAGCGCCTGTTCATTGGTGGAGAGCGCCAGCCCAGCCGGGCAGGGTACGTTTGCCAGCAGTTTTTGCAGTTCACCATCGGCCTTTAGACGGAACACGCCGCCGGTGGCGTTGTGCATGCCGGTCTGACCCGGGTCGCTGAAATACAAATCGCCGTTGGTGGCAAACAACAAGTCGTTAACACCCAAAAACCGCTGCGAAATATGATGCGTGACCACCGGCGTGAGTTTGCGCAAACTGATATCGAGCGACAGGATGCCGTGGCGATAATCGGCCACAAACAAACGCCCGTCGCGGTGGAAACGCAATCCAGACGGCCAACCGTCGTACTTGATGATCAAATCCCATTCGCCAGTGGGGGTGACGCGAAAAATACGGCCAAATGGCGTGTCACATAGCCACAAACTGCCATTGGCATCAAAACATGGCGCCGTCAGAAAACTGTGAATATCGCGCCCCGCGAGATTGGCATGTGCCCAGGCGTTGTCGGCGCCGGACTCGTGCAAATGGGAAGGCAATTCGAAATGTGTATCTGAGGTGAGTGATAACGGGGCAGAGAACATAGACCGTGATAAAGAATGGGAATGGATAAGCGTCATTATGCGACATTCACCGCTGCTTGATATAGCCGCATAGAATGGCTGCCGGACCCTTTCAATCGACAAACGCATTCCGATGACATCAACCGCGGCCGGCTGGCAATTTTGGATTGATCGT
>JANOEV010000326.1:0-3989 GCA_031413695.1 Burkholderiales bacterium | reverse complement strand
ATGCCCTGATGATGTATCTCGGAGTTTCAATTTATTATGCGGAAAGTTTAGAGACAATAGGAGATAATCTTCGCGAAATAAAACCACAGGTGTTTTGTGGTAACCCCGCCCACAAAACTATTTGTTTTGTTTCGGGGGGGTTTGGGGGGCCTTGGCGAAGCCATTTGTATGAAACTCGCCCGAATGGGCATCAAGGTTGTGGTCACCTATTCGCCATCGAACACCAAAGCCGCCGACTGGCTTAAGGAAATGGCCGGGCGCGATTGTCATTTCCATGCTTACGCGGTTGACGTCGCCGATTATGATTCGTGTGCCGTCGCAATCGACAAAATTCAAAAAGAAGTCGGACCGGTCGATATTCTGATCAATAACGCCGGTATCACGCGCGATATGACGTTCAAGAAAATGACCAAGGTCGACTGGACGTCCGTCGTCGCCACCAACCTCGACAGCGTCTTCAATATGAGCAAACCGGTGGTTGACGGCATGGTCGAACGCGGCTGGGGTCGTGTGATCAATGTCTCGTCGGTCAATGGGCAGAAGGGTGCGTTTGGCCAGACCAATTATTCAGCGGCCAAGGCCGGCATGCATGGTTTCACCAAGGCATTGGCGCTGGAAGTCGCCAAAAAAGGCGTGACCGTGAATACCATTTCACCCGGGTACATTGGCACGGCCATGGTTCGTGCCATTCCGGAAGATGTCCTGAACAGCAAAATTATTCCGCAGATTCCGCTCGGTCGTCTGGGCAAGCCCGAGGAAGTTGCCGGCCTGTGCGCTTATCTGGCGTCGGATGAAGCGGCGTTTATCACCGGCGCCAACATCGCCATCAACGGCGGGCAACACATGCAGTAGCGACGTGTCGGCGGCCCGCCGCGCCTTTGTGGGCGGCTATTGGTAAAGATGTACGCCGCCGTTCACCGAAAGATTGGTGCCGGTAATGTAGCTTGAGGCATCGCTGGCTAAAAAAGCGACGGCATTGGCGATGTCGTCCGGCATGCCCATGCGATGCGTTGGTATCGAATGAATCACTTCCTGACGCGCCGCTTCCGGCATCGCCTGCGTCATTGGCGTATCGATAAAGCCGGGTGAAACGGCGTTGACCGTCACGCCCTTTTTGGCGACTTCCAATGCCAGCGCCTTGGTAAACCCCAAAATACCCGCCTTGGCGGCGGCGTAGTTGGTTTGGCCAAAGGCGCCCTTGGTCCCGTTTACACTGGAAATATTGATGATGCGGCCCCATTCACGCGCAACCATGCCTTCGATCACGTGTTTGGTCACATTAAATGCGCTGTCCAGATTGGTCGACATCACCGCACGCCATTGTTCAAGCGTCATTTTACGAAAACTTGCGTCGCGGGTGATGCCGGCGCAGTTAACCAACACATCAACGCGACCATGTTTGGCCTCAACGGTTTTAATCATCCGTTCTGCTGCGGCAAAGTCGCTGACATCGGCTTGGATCGATTCACAAGTGTCAGGGCCGAATCCGGCCGCCGACATTGCCGCATGCCAGGGCTTCTCCGAATCCGGTACGACAAAATTGGCCACGACATGGTAGCCATCCGCCGCCAGTTGTTTTGAGATGCCGGTACCGATACCACCAACACCGCCGGTAATGAGTGCAATTTTTTTCATATTTTCATATTCCGGAAGAAAAGCCTGGAGTGCTGCTTTGAGGCCAGCGGTATTCTAGCGGCCCAAAACGAAAAAACCCCAAGAGAACAAACTCTTGGGGTGAAGTCCCTAACATAACGTTAAGGAGGAGGAGACGATATTACTTGCGTTTGGCAGCTGGCTTGACAGCTTTTTCAGCAGTTTCGGTCGCGGTTTTGAACGCGGTGTCAGCAAATGTCGTCGCTTGTTTGGCAGCCTTCGAGAAGCTGTCGGTAGCGGCGGTGGTTGCGGCCAGACCATTCTTGATGGCGGCAACAAACACGTCAGAGCCAGCCGGTGCAGACTTGGCAACCTTGTCCAAATTGTCGACAACCGACTTTTGGAACTGGCTGACACCTGCTTCCACCAAGGCGCTGTATTGTGCTTGCGCTGCGGTTGCGGCGGCGTAGAAATTTTTGCTGTAACCCATCATGAATTCCATGCCGACTTCAGCGGCGTTGGTGCGCAGGGCGTTCAAGTCCTGTGCGTCTTTGACAGTCGTGACGGCTTTTGCGTTTTTGGCGGTGACATCAAAGCCTGTTTTGAGCGCTTCAAGGTTGAGCGCAACCATGTGCTCGGTGCTGTTCATGCCGACTTGCGCAAACTTCATTGCGGCGTCAAGCGTGGATTTCGAGAAATCGCCGAGCTGTTCGGTGGTGGTGTTGAATGTGTTCATTGGGAACCTCTAAAAAAGGAAAGAAAAAGGGTTGGGCAGCAAATCGTCGTTCGTCAAAAATGCTGCGCTGCACAAGACATATATTATGGGCCGGTTGGTCAAATGTCAAGCACTTTTGTTGCGCTGCACCAAAATTGACCGGGGGCCACCTTTGATCGCTTAAGATGCCAAAAAATGCTAATATATTCAATATGATATTTGCTGCATTGCCGGACAATTCAAGGCTGGAGTTTGTGCCTTGCCGCAATTCCGGTCTGTTGCCTTGCACACACATAGCGCCATAAAATTGTGTACTGCAACACCGTCAAATTTACGTTTTTGCCACCGAGGAGTCTTTATGGCACGCGTCATTAAAAAATACCCAAATCGCCGTCTTTACGATACAGAGACCAGCGCCTACATCACGCTCGCCGAAGTCAAGCAGTTCGTGTTGAGCCAGGAGACATTTGTCGTGCAGGATGCCAGAAGCGGCGAAGACCTGACGCGCAGTATTCTGTTGCAGGTGATTCTTGAAGAAGAGTCGGGTGGGGTGCCGATGTTTTCGTCGGAAATGCTCGCCAATATCATTCGCTACTACGGCCACTCGATGCAAGGCTTGATGGGCAGCTATCTTGAGCGCTCGATCGGCGCCTTCCATGAAGCGCAAAAAAAATTCCAGGAGCAGTCGTCATCGCTCTACGGCAATGTGCCAAATTTCAAACCTGAAGCATGGGCACAGTTAATCCCCGGTGCCGCCGGTGTCAACCCGTTAGCCAACCCGATGGGTGACTTCATCGAAAAAAGTGCCTCGAGCGTGATCGGCATGCAGGAAGAGCTGCGCAAACAGGCGATGCAAATGTTTTCATCGTTCCCGTACGCCGGCACCGGCGCAGCAGCGGCTGCCAGCGCAAACGAAGACGCGCCAAAAGAACCCAAAGTAGCGAAGCCACGGGCGAAACGCGCCAAATAACAATACCGCCCGCAACCATGTCGATCCTGCGCCCGATCAAGATCTCCAAGATCGCCAAAGAAAAAATCCGCCCACCTCGTGTGGGCTTTGTTTCATTGGGCTGCCCAAAAGCGCTGGTCGACTCGGAACAAATCATTACCCAGTTGCGCGCCGAGGGCTACGACATCGCGCCAGACTACAACGGTGCCGATTTGGTGGTGGTCAATACCTGCGGCTTTATCGACTCGGCGGTCCAGGAGTCACTCGATGCCATCGGTGAGGCGCTGGCCGAAAACGGCAAGGTGATTGTCACCGGCTGTCTGGGTGCCAAAGCCGGCGAGGGCGGCGACAATCTGGTCAAACAGATTCACCCGAAAGTGCTCGCCGTGACCGGCCCGCACGCCAAGGATGAAGTAATGGGGCATGTGCACAAGCATCTGCCGCAGCCGCACGATCCGTTCATTGATTTGGTGCCACCTGCCGGCATCAAACTCACGCCGAGACATTACGCGTACCTGAAAATTTCCGAAGGCTGCAACCACCGCTGCACGTTTTGTATCATCCCGTCGATGCGGGGCGATTTGGTGTCGAGACCGATTGGCAGTGTGTTGCAGGAAGCGGAGAATCTGATCAAGTCGGGCGTCAGGGAATTGTTAATCGTCTCTCAGGACACCAGTGCCTACGGTGTCGATATAAAGTACCGCACCGGTTTTTGGAACGGCAAGCCGGTCA
>JANOEV010000325.1:0-2525 GCA_031413695.1 Burkholderiales bacterium | reverse complement strand
ACCCTGCAAGGCACGCCAACGACCGATCCGGCGTTTGGTTTGCCGGCAATCTGGATCGAGTCGCGCCTCAAGGAACAGGCGCAATTGTCGGGATACACAGTGGTCGATGCGTCGACCGTGGTGGCGACACATCTGTCGCAGGTGTTGCACACGCAGGCCGCATCCTTGCTGGGCCGCGAGGAAACGCAGGCGCTGATTGAACATTTTGCAAAATTTGCACCGAAGCTCATTGAAGACGTGGTGCCGAAGTTGATATCGGTCGCCGTCTTTCAGAAAATTCTGCAAAACCTGCTTGATGAAGGCGTGCACATTCGCGACCTGCGTACGGTCATCGAAGTCGTTGCGGAAAATGCGCCAAGAATCCAGTCGGCTGACGAACTGACCGCGCTGGTCAGGGTCGCCTTGGGCGACGCAATTGTGCAACAGCTATATGGCCGCGCAAGTGAGCTCGCCGTGATTGCGCTTGATCCGGACATGGAACGCATGTTGCTCGGTGCATTTATGCCGTCTGCCGCAGGCACCGAGGGTGCCGCGATGGAGCCGGGCCTGGCCGACATGTTGTTCAAAGGCGCGGCAAACGCCACGGCAAGGCACGAAGACGAGGGCATTGCCCCGGTCCTGCTGGTTCCCGACCGGCTGCGCGGGCCACTGGCGCGCCTGCTGAAACGCGCCGCACCAAGGCTGCGTGTCGTCGCGCACGCTGAAATTCCCGAGACCAGCGTCATCCGAGTTAATACTATTCTAGGAGCACAATCATGAGTGTTCACCGCTTTGTTGGCAAAACCTCCCGCGCCGTTTTAAAAGATGTGCGGGCAACGCTTGGTGATGATGCTGTCATCATTTCAAACCGAACCACGCGTACCGGTGTTGAAGTGGTGGCGATGGCCGGCACCGAAATGGAACATCTGGTTGAAAACGCCAATACCGCCGTCAACCGTTTGCCGGCAGCTGATGATCGCGGCGATGAATTGGCGGAACTGCAAAACCGGCAACCACCGCACCGCGCCGGACCTGCCGCGGTGTTGGCGGCAAATCCAATGTTGCTGGGGCAACCGGAAACATTCGAAGCATATTTGAAACGGGCGCGCGGCAAACAACTCAACGCCAATCCGACCGACGCTGTTGTCCGGCCGTCACTGCTGCAAACAGCGTCGATGCAAACAACAACTGCGTTAACGCCACGGGTGGCACGAGCGGCGGCAGAATACGCGTCCGTGTTTGAGGCGCAAATGGATGATCCGGAAACAGTGCCGGCGATTCCATATTTTTCACCCTATGCCGGTGAACTAAAGACTGAGCGAACCACACGATCCAGCGCGGCGCCTTCGAACCGGCAGGACAGATTAACGCAAAAAAATCCCGGTACGTCCGGGAGTCAGGACGCTGCACGCGTATTGTCGAACAAACAACTGACCACGCCGACGGCAATGCCTGCTGCCGACATTGCGGCCGGGGCGACACCGATTGTTGATTCGGCATTGATGTCGGAAATGCAATCAATGAAAGGCATGCTGCAAAACCAGCTTGCACATTTTGCGTTCGCCGATATGTCACGCAAAAACCCGGTTCAGGGAAAGATTCTGGCAAAGATGCTGCACGCCGGATTTTCACCGGCGCTGACGCGCGCCCTGACCGAGAAACTGACGCCAGGAATCACCGAGGCTGCCGCCGATGAGTGGATCGCACAGGCATTACGACAAAATCTGCGTTGTGCCAAACCGGGCGAGGACATGGTTGACCGTGGTGGCATTTATGCACTGGTCGGGCCGACCGGTGTTGGCAAAACCACCACCACCGCAAAACTTGCCGCGCGTTGCGCCATCAAATACGGTGTCAAGAAGCTTGGGCTGATTACCATCGATGGTTATCGCATGGGCGCGCAGGACCAACTAAAAAGTTTCGGCAAGATTCTCGGCTGCCCGGTACACGTTGCCCACGATCAGGCGAGCCTGAACGATTTGCTAATGGCCATGCGCGACCGCCATCTGGTATTGATCGATACGGTCGGCATGCCGCAGCGCGATCCGCGTATGAATGAACAGCTCGGTGTGTTGATGGGCCCGGGCATCGAGCGCGTCATGGTGCTTAATGCCGCCGCGCAAACTGAAACGCTTGAAGACGTGGTGCAGGTTTGGAGCGGGCCGCGCTGCAGGCGGGCGCTGATCACCAAAATCGACGAGGCGGTGAAACTCGGCGGCGTGGTTGATGCCGCCATCCGCCACCATTTGTTGATTGATTTTGTCGCGAACGGCCAGCGTGTGCCGGAAGACATTCATGCGGCAAATGCAAGCCTGCTGGTGCACCGCGCACTCAAGGCGGTAACCGCGCCGGTATTCCAGTTCAAAGCCGATGAGTTGGCGATGATGGCCGTGCCAATGGGGGTCGATGCAAAGGGTGTTTCCAATGCGTGAACGCCGCGCCGATCAAGCTGCCGGGCTGCGGCAACTGATGCCAAAAGCGGCACTGCGTGTATTGCCACTGGTGACCGGCATGCGCGGCGTCGGCCACACCACCACCACGGTCAA
>JANOEV010000324.1:0-2845 GCA_031413695.1 Burkholderiales bacterium | reverse complement strand
CGTGCGAACGAACCGCAGGTTGTCCATGGCGCTCGCGCCGACGATCATCGGTACACCGACGCGCTGCTGGAGGGCGAGGAGTTGGTCGTGATAGAAGGTGGTCGGGATCTGAGTTTTGCCGACTGGGACGGCGAACTCGGGCTCGGTGCTCAGCGGGGCGGGCGGGGGTTGGGCGGGGATATCGACGGTAAAGAAGAGTGGGCCAGCTTCGGCACCACCGAGGCCGAGTCGCTGCGCGGCGACGGCCTCAGCATTCAGGGCGAGGCCGGGGAACATGGTCTCGGGCCAGACGATGACATCCGGCGCGGGTGAGGTGGGGGGCCCGGCAACCGCATGCCCCAGCGGTGCGCCGCCGGCAAAAAACGTTGAATACACCGACACCACCCGGCCGCGTTTGTCGTCATCCACCACTGTCTGGATGATGGTGTTAACCGACGCGGAGGTTCCCATCAGACCCATGCCAACCAGGGCCATCGCCACAATCGACAGCGCCGTGTTCTGCATGGTGGAAAAGACCGAAAACGAGATGGCGCCTGTTGCGGCGATTGCCGCTGTAATCGCCACCCAGCGCGACAGCCCGCGAACGTTTTCACGCCGTGCCAATAAGATTGCACCGGCCAATGCGCCAATACCCACTGCGCTGACAAACACGCCGTGTAATTCAGCGCCTTTGCCGAATGTTTCAACAGCAATCGCCGGCATCAAAATCGAGTACGGGTTGATCGCAAAACTGACCAAACCGACAATCAGCACCAATGGCAGGATGACAGGACTGGTCAGTGCGATGCGCCAGCCTTCATACAAATCGCGTGCCAACGATTGGCCGGTGACGATTCGGCCACTCGCATTCGGCTTGATTCTGCTCAGCTGAAACACCACGGCAAGGTAAGAGATTGCGTTAATGCCAAAACACGCCGCCTCACCAACGCCCGCAATCAGCAGGCCGCCGATCGCCGGGCCGATCAGACGAGTAGCGTTGATGTTTGCCGAGTTGAGGGCAATCGCGTTGGGCAGATCGGCGCGGTCTTCAACCAGTTGCACAAAAAAGGAATGGCGGGTCGTGACTTCGAGTGCGCTGAGTGTGCCCTGGGCAAACGCAAATGCAGCCAATAAATTAATCGTCATGTAACCGTTGAAGGTCATGAGGGCGAGGGCGGAAGCGTGAACAAACAGAATGGTCTGCACGACCATCAACAGCTTGCGGCGGCTTACCCGGTCGGATAGTGCGCCGGCAATTGGCGTGACAAACAAGAATGGAATCAGCGCGAAAAAGCCGATGGTCCCGGTTGCTGCGGTTGAGTTGGTCAGCCGGTATGCAAGCCACATGATGGCAACAGACTGCATCCACGAACCCAGCTGCGAAATGGTCTGGCCAAGATAGTAGCGCCGAAAGTTGGCGGAACGCATTGCCCGCAACGCATATGGCAGACCAATCATTGCAGACCGATCATGCCGTTCCAACGGTCCGCTGCATTTTCGATCGCGGGTGGCTTTTCATTACCCCAGCTTTGTCAGTTGCGTTTGCATCGTCGCCAGTTTTTGTTGAAAACCAGCAAGGCGCTCGCGCTCTTGTGCCACAACAGCCGGCGGTGCCTTGTTGGCAAATGCCGGATTGGCGAGCTTGATGCCGGCCCGCTCAATTTCACCGGTGAGCTTTGCGATTTCTTTCGCCAAGCGCTCACGTTCGACAGCCACATCAATTTCAACTTTCAACATCACCCGTGCGCCGCCCGCCACCGCCACGGCCGCGTCTGCATCCGGCAGTTGCGGCACCAGCGAAATTTCGGAGAGGCGCGCCAGCGCTTGAAGATAAGGCAAATATGCCTGAAACGCCTCACCATTGCCGGTGTTGTTGCTTTCCATTGCCATGAATGCCGGCACTTTTTCAGCCGGTGACAATTGCATTTCGCTGCGCAAATTGCGCGTCGCGTTGGTGATTGCTTTGAGGGTGTCGACAAACTGCTCGGCGGCAGGGTCGATTTTTTCCGGCTGTGAGACCGGGTAGGGCGCCAGCATGATGGTGTCGCCGGACTTTCCCGCCAACGGCGCAATTTTTTGCCACAGCTCTTCGGTGATAAACGGGATGATCGGATGCGCCAGCCGCAACATGACTTCCAACACCCGGATCAATGTACGTCTGGTGCCGCGCTGCGCTGCTTCATCACCAACTTGCGCGCCGTTTTGTAGTTGTACTTTGGCCAGCTCAACATACCAATCGCAATATTCGTCCCAAACAAATTTGTAGATCGTCGTTGCAACGTTGTCAAAACGGTATTCCGCAAACCCTTTTGCAACATCGGCTTCGGCACGTTGTAACTGGCTGATGATCCACTTGTCCGTCTGCGACAGGGTAACCGGCAGGGACGCATCCAGGCCGATGTCTTTGCCTTCGACATTCATCAATACATAGCGCGTGGCGTTCCACAGCTTGTTGCAAAAATTGCGATAACCCTCACAGCGGCTCAAGTCAAAATTTAATGTCATCGACAGTGGTGCCAGTGCCGTGAAGGTGAACCGCAGCGCGTCGGTGCCGTAGGCGGGAATACCCTTCGGGAAATTCTTTTTGATGTACTTTGCCGCTTTTTCCTTGTGCGCTTCGAGCAGCAATCCCTTGGTGGACTTTTCCAACAGCGCGTCGAAATCGATGCCGTCGATCAAATCCAATGGATCGAGTGTGTTGCCCTTGGACTTCGACATCTTGTTGCCTTCAGCGTCGCGCACCATGGCGTTGATGTAGACGTCCTTGAACGGCACCTTGTCCGTGAAGTGCAATGTCATCATGATCATTCTGGCGACCCAGAAGAAGATGATGTCGTTGCCGGTCACCAACACATTCGATGGCAAA
>JANOEV010000323.1:0-2416 GCA_031413695.1 Burkholderiales bacterium | reverse complement strand
CGCGCAGCCGATACCCCGCGCGCGACGGCGCCCTCGACGAACACCGAGCGCTGTGTCGCCATTTCCTCGGGCTTCTTCTTGCCCATCGCGCGGCGCAGCAGATCGGCGCCGCCGAGCGAGTACCCACCGAGGACCTGGGCGATCTGCATCACCTGCTCCTGGTAGACGATGACGCCGTAGGTATCGCCGAGGACCTTCTCGAGCCACGGATGCGGGTACTCGACCTTCTTGCGCCCGTGCTTGCGATCGATGAAGTCGTCGACCATGCCGCCTTCGAGCGGACCCGGCCGATACAGCGCGACCGCCGCGACGATGTCTTCGAGGCAGTCCGGCTTGAGCTTCTTGAGAATTTCGCGGAAGCCGCTCGATTCGAGCTGGAACACGCCGGTGGTGTCGCCGCGCGAGATCATCTTGAAGACGTCGGCGTCGTCCTTCCTGATGACGTCGATGTCGAGCTCGGCTTCACCCTGCGCGGTTCGCTGCTGGTTGATCAACCGCAGCGCGGTCTGGATCACCGTCAGCGTCTTGAGGCCGAGGAAGTCGAACTTGATCAGGCCGACCTTCTCGACCTCCTTCATCGCGAACTGGGTGACGATCTCGTCGTTCTGGCCGCGAAAGCACGGCACGTACTCCCACAGCGGCTTCTCCGCGATCACGATGCCCGCGGCGTGCATGCCGGCGTGGCGGTTGAGGCCCTCGAGCGAACAACCCACGCTGAGCACCTCTTTGGCGCGCGGATCGTTGGCGAGGCGCTCCCGCAGCCGCGCCGAGCCCTCGGCGACCTGCAGGGCATCTTCCCAGAGGGCGGCATCACGCGCGACGGCAGCCTGGGCGAGTTCAAGGGCGGCGTGATGAAGATCCTGCAGACCCACCCCGTGCCCGTCGTGCCGCTGGCGCTGCACAACCTGTGGGGCTCGTTTTTCTCGCGCATCGAAGGGGGCACGGCCATGACGCGCCCGCTGCGCCGTGGCCTGTTCAGCCGCGTGGCGTTGGTCGCCGGGCCGGCACTGCCGGCGGCTGCGGTGACGCCTGCAGGGCTGCGCGACAAGGTGGCGGCGTTGCTCGTGTCGTAGCGCAGCCTGCTGCGTTGTTTTCTCGACAAGCACCGCACCCGGGGCTGCACTGCGGGTTGACGACGCGGCCTGCGGCGCGCACATTCCGGTCTCTCGCAACGCACGCCACAGGAGGCCCTCATGAAGACGCAAGATCTTTCGCCCCTGTCGGCCCGTGCGCACTGAACCCGCGCCCCAGCGTCCCGCCTGTCGCCGTGCCCCGCACGGTCTGAAGACTCAGCAGTTCCCTGGTGGCCTGGTTCGCGCCCCGGCCGGCAAAACCCATCCCTGAATCGTTCGCAGGCCCCACGGCCAGCGAGTTGCGCGGCCGCCTGCGCGCCGCGATGGTTTGCCTTGCACGGAACTGCATCCAACTATGTCCTTCGACACCCCCCTGTCGCGGCTGCGGGCCATCGGCCTGTCACCCGCCATGTTTCAACAACTTTCATCCTGGGTGCCGCAAGGCCCACAGTTCGGCCCGCAACGGGTCACCGAAGTCCAGCGCGAAGGCCTGACCTTGCACGACGGGCAGACCGAGCGCGACGCACGCGTGCTGCCCGCACTGCGACAGCAACTCGCCGAACAGTCCGACGCCCTGGCCGTGGGCGACTGGGTGCTGGCCGAGCGCAACGAGCACGGCCAGTGGTGGGTGCACAGCCGTGTGCCACCGCTGAACCAGCTGGCCCGTCGGCTGAGCGACGGGCGCGACAAGGTCACGCGCACCGTCATCGTCAGCAACGTCGACACCGCCCTGCTCGTGATGGGGCTGGACGGCGACTACAACCCGCGCCGCATCGAACGCTACCTGGCCTTGGCGCGCATGGCCGGCGTGGCGCCCGTGGTGGTGCTGACCAAGTCCGACCTGTGCGCTAACCCGCAGGCGCGCCTGCAGGAGGTGCAGGCGCTGCTGTCCCCTGGCGCCTGGGCGGTGGCCGTGAACGCGCTGGGCGACGAGCCGCGGCAGCGGGCAACGGCTTAGTTTGGAAAGATTGAGGAGGTTCTGAAAGTTCTGAAGGTTTGTAATGTTCGGAACGTTCGAACCTTCTTAACCTTCATAACCTTCTCAACCTTCATAACCTTCTGAACTCCCATGATCGAACTCCTCGAAAACTGCGTCCGCATCCCGTCGCTCAGCGGGCAAGAACAAAACTGCGCCGAGTTTCTGGTGCGTGAGATGGTGGCGCGTGGGTTTGACCGCGCCTTCGTCGATGAATCCGGCAGCGCGGTCGGCATTATTGGCAATGGCCCGCGCCAGATCGTGCTGATGGGCCACATCGATACCGTCGGAGGCGATGTACCGGTGCGCTACGAAGGTAGCAAACTGTATGGCCGCGGGACCGTCGACGCCAAAGGCCCGTTTTGCG
>JANOEV010000322.1:0-4833 GCA_031413695.1 Burkholderiales bacterium | reverse complement strand
CGCGTTAAAGTCGCCGGTGGCGTACAACTGCCACGCCGGATCGTTTGGCGGCAGGTTGATGTTGCTCGGCGTGATGGTCAGTGACGATGTGGTGCAAGACGCATTGCGATCATCCGGACTGCCAACATAAGCCGGCAATGTGAGTCCGGTACCGTTGAGCGGACGGATCGCGTTTTGTCCGGTGGTCAGATTGCGAATCAAAATATCGCCGCGCCCGCTGCCGGTGAAGTCGGCGAGTTTGATGGCGCGGAACGTTGCTGGAATGACGCCCGCCGATAAATTCGCGCAGGTGCGGTCTGCCGTTGCCATCAACACCCGGACCTCGGTCCTTTCCCCACTGATGGGGCTGATATAGACCATGTCCGCCTTGCCGTCGCTGTTAAAGTCGCCGGAACCCAGCAACGTCCAGTCGAGCGGCGCGCCGCCGCGCTTGCGTACCACCGGCACCGACGTGCCGTTGTAAAACCAAATGAATGAAACACCGGTGTCGCGCGGGTCGGCCGCCAGATAGCGCCAGACAAGATCGGCCGACCCATCACCATCATGGTCGCCGACGACTTGTACGTCCCACACCTGCTTGACCTGCCGCCACAGCCGCTCGCTGCCACGCTGAAAATCAGGCCAGATCCGCACGTCACCGAATTCGCCCTGCGTGGTATTCAAAAACACCAGATCCGATTTCCCGTTGCCATCCAGATCGGCCACGGCGGCGATACGAAAATTTGCGCCGGGGTCTTCCTGGGCGGCAAATTGAAACACGTTGTTGACCAGCCGGCCGACACGCATTTGTGGCGTGGCACCGCTGGCATTGCGTAACAAAATATTCTGCCGACCGGTGCCGTCGAAATCGATCACGCCGGGCGCCAGCGCCGCCGATTTGACCTTGGCGGTTTGAACCAGTACCAGATTTGATTTTTGAATGCTGACCCCGCTGGGCGGCACGCTGATGAGCGGCAGGGCGTCATAAGGACTATTGGCGTTGACAATCTCCAGTGCGGAGATCGCATCGACCACTACCATACTCGCTGGTGTTACCTGACCAAATACTGTAAACCCGCCGTTCTGTGAGTCTAGATTTGCAGAATTGTTCGCCAGATTGATAAACCATTCCGACGTTGCGCTATTGGGGTCACCACCAACTTTGGCCATGGCAATGGTGCCGCGCAGGTTAGAACGGGTGGCGCTGAATTCGTTTTGAATCGCCCCACGCGAGACAACATTGCCGACCTGGTTGGTGTTGTTGTTCCAGAAATAACCGCCACCCTGAATGACAAAACCACGCACGCTGCGGTGAATGAGTGAATCATCATAAGCACCGCTGCGCACATAGGCCAAAAAATTGGCGACCGTGATGGGGGCCGCCGAATCGTACAGTTCGATTTCGATCGGCCCCTGGGTGGTCTGCAAGCGCACGGTGGTGGCGGTTGCAATGCCAAAAAACACGCTCAAGCCCAGAAACAACAAATGTGCGGCGGTCGTACGAATGCGTGAAACAATCATGCCTGTTCTCCAAAAAACCGGTCCGTCCGATCCAACGATTGGATGCATTTTACGGTGTTGGCGCGCCGCCGCCGTATTCGTGCACGTAACAGATTATTTCGTGTTGCGTTCCACCGCCGTATCAGCCAATTGAACCAAACAGTCCGGACCAGATTGTGCTCACGGCGCGCCGCTCTTCCGCCAACTCATCTGTTCCGACCCAGGTGTCACTCTCGTTGTTGGTGCGTGCACGGTGTTGGCGTTCACGATAGGCGAGGTAGGCTTTGCCGGCCTTTGCGGCGAGGTCTTCATCGATGATGCCCAACGCGGCAGCGCGCGTCAGCAGCGCAAAGTTGCCGAGATTTTTCAGAAATTCAGGGTGCTCGCGGGAATGGGCGAGTATCAAATACTGCACGATGAACTCGACGTCGACAATGCCGCCGCGTGTGTGTTTAAGATTGATTGGCAAAGGCACATTGGTGCGGTCTTTTTTCTCGGCGCGCATTTTGTCGCGCATCTCGACAATTTTTGTTTTCAGGGTGCTGACGTCGGAATGGATCAGGACATCCTCGCGGATTTTGTCAAACGGTGCGGCAAGATTCGGATCGCCCGCACACCAGCGCGCACGGGTGAGCGCCTGGTGTTCCCAGGTCCACGCGCGGGTTTGCTGGTAATCGCGAAACGCTGTGAGGCTTGAGACCAGCAGACCCGCCGCACCATCCGGACGCAATCGCAAATCGGTTTCGTACAACACGCCGCCCGCTGTCATGGTATTGAGCCAGCTGCTCAGGCGTTGGGCCAGTTTGGCAAGGCGTTCACCACCGCCCGCGACGGCGTCGTCATACAAAAAAACCAGATCCAGATCCGAGGCGTAGCCAAGCTCCTTGCTGCCGAGTTTGCCATAGCCGATGATGGCAAAACCCGCCGGAGGCGACCAGTCATTGCTGCTGGTATCAGCCGCCGCCGCAAGTGCACGCGACGCCAGGACCAACGTGATATCAAGCAACATATCCGCCAGTGCGCTGAGTTCGTCGGATAACGTCATCACGCTTATACGACCTTCGATGTCGGCGATATTGAGTTTGAGCGTCGCAACCTGTTTGGCGTGGCGCAGCAATTCAAATTGCCGTTCGACGTCGCGATTGACCGCATCACACGCGGCTTGCAGTGTCGTGCGTTCGGTCGCCCAATCCAACCCCGCCCCGGCGGACGACGGCTGCACCAATTCGTGCAGCAATACCGGGTGCTGCCGCAAAAATTCCGCCGCCCAGGCGCTCTTGTTGGCGATACGCACCACCCGCGTCAGCGCGCCCGGGTATTCGATTAACAAGGCAAGATAGGTTTCGCGTTTGTCGATCGCCTCGAGCAGACTCCAAACACGGTATAGCGTGTATTGGCTGGTATCGACCTTCGCGCAGGCGTGCATGCTGCGCTTGATCAATCGTTCAAGGCGCTCGCGTAGCTTCGGTGAGAGGGTCACCATGCGGCTGCCGGTCAGCCATGCGTCGAGACGGCGGGCAATGTCGGCCTGTGCATCAATTGCAAAAAGTGCAATATCGGCGGGCGTTTCCGAGTTGTTTTGGCAGGCGATGTCCGTCGTTATTGGTGTTTCATTTTTGGGAAAAGTGCTGTTGGCATCACCAAATAATGAATCGAATGCTTGCGTGACAGCCTGCCAGTGGGTCGCAAGCGCCGCTTCAAACGCCGCCCAGTCGGCAAACAACATTGACGCGGCGATCCGCATGCGGTCGTCGTCATTGGTCGGCAGCATTTGCGTCTGGGCATCGTCAAGGTATTGCAACCGGTGTTCGAGGTTGCGCAAAAAACGGTAGGCGGACTGCAACTGATCAACCTGTTGCGGCGGCAAAATCTGCAGAGTCGCCAACAAATCGAGTGCTGCGCGCGTCGCGCGGGTTTGTAGCCTTGCCTCGCGTCCGCCGCGAATCAACTGGTGAATTTGTGCGACAAACTCGATCTCGCGGATGCCGCCGGCGCCGACCTTGATGTCGTCTTGTTTGCCGCGTTTGGTCGCCTCGGCACGGATTTGGGCGTGCAACGAGCGCATTTCATCAATGGCGGCGTAGTCATGGTAACGCCTGAAAACAAACGGCCTGACCAGCGCATCAAGCGCATCGGTATTTGCGGCGTCGCCGGTCACGGCACGCGCTTTGAGCCAGGCGTAACGCTCCCATGGCCGTGCATGTTTGACAAAATAGTCGCCGAGCGAGGCCAATGACGTGACCAACGGCCCGCTCGCGCCAAACGGTCGTAAACGCATATCGACCCGGAAAACAAATCCGTTGTCGTCAATCTGGTCGATCGAGCGCATCAGGCGCTGACCAAGCTGGGTGTGAAATTGGTGCCAGCTTTTGTCGGTATGGGCCTCGCCGTCCTCACGATGCACAAAAATCAAATCGATATCCGAGGAAACATTGAGCTCGTTGCCACCGAGTTTGCCCATGCCGATGACCATCAGGTCGCCCAGTTTCCGCACCGCCGGTGTATTTGCCGTGGTCGCGTCACCCAGTTCATATTGCGCCGATAGCACCGCATGATGAAATGCCAGCGCAGTTTGGATGATCCGGTCGGCAAACAACGAGATGGCGGTGACGACCTCGTCAAGGTCGGCCAATTGATTCAGATCACGAAACAGAATTGCCAGCATCACCTGTTGGCGGGCAAGACGCAGTGTGCGGTCGAGCGATTCGACATTTTCCGCCGGCGGCAGGGGGAGTTCCGCGACTGTCCTGGCCGCCGATTGCCCTGCAACACCCATCAGCCAGGTGCGCCAATGCGGGTGTTTGGTCAGGATTCGTTCGGCATAACGTGAGCCACGAAACAAACAGGCAAATTGGCTGTCAATCAGCTGCGCATCGATTTCGGACGGGCTCATCGCGTTTTGGCTACCTGAAAGGGGATATTGCAAAAGCCGCCCGTTTGTGTCGGCCCGGCATGCTGAATGCCCGTTAAAATAACATGTAACTTCCGTCACCGAGGGCATCATTCTTTCAGCCACAAAAATAATCGGCCGTTTCTGTGTGCGAACCGCGTTTTGGTTCGCGGTGGCGTTTGGGATTTTTCTGGCGGCCGGATTGGCAACGCTAAAGTATGTGGTGCTGCCCAAGGTTGGTGAATATCAAGGCGAAATTCTGGCGCGGGTGTCGGAAGCATCAGGCATGGATGTCAGCGCCAAACACTTGCGCGGCGGCTGGTCCGGCTTCACGCCGTTTGTGGAAATGGAGGAGGTGTTGTTTCGTGAACCCGCCAAGGTCACGTCGCCTTCCAGTGGCGACCGGACGGGGGGAGCCATTGCGCTGAGCCTGCCGCTGGTACGCGCGGCAGTGTCGATTCCCT
>JANOEV010000321.1:0-2217 GCA_031413695.1 Burkholderiales bacterium | reverse complement strand
CGGTCAAGGCCGGGCCGGGGGGCATGGGGACGAAGCGCGGGAATCGGGGGCCAGACGGCTGCCGGGCTGTGGCGCGGGCTTAAACGAAAACGGCGTGCTGCTTTCAAAAACGCGTCAAGCGCCTTTGGTGAGGGCGGTGCATAACGTGCGGCAACATAGGCATCAATCACCAGTTGTGCCTGCGCACCGTCGGCGGGACGGTCATTTTTGATTCGCGCCAGGAAATCATACGGCCCCTCGTCCGGTCCGCGTTGCAACCCTGACCGGGCCATCGCAGCACAAAAACGATCATACGCCGCAACCACCGGTGGTTTGCGGTTGCGATATCCCTGCGCCAATACCAACAGTCCGACCAGGCCACCCGCCGTGAACACGCCGACGATCAGCCAGATGGCGAGTGTCTGCCAATCGACTTTTGGTATCCCAAAGCCTTCAAACATACTTTGCTGCCTGTCCTGATTGAATCCGACCACCCAGCGATTCCATTCGGTGTTGATGGCATCCCATGCAAACACCGCCTGCTTCAGCACGCCAAACACATCGGCCTCGGCAATGGTGTCGAACACGCCGACCGGCCCCAGCGCCGCATTGATACCCCGGTTGATGCGCAACGGCGAAACAGCAAAAGTGGGATCGACCCGCAGCCAGCCAAGATCGTCGAGCCATACCTCGGTCCAGGCGTGGGCTTCCGCCTGGCGCACAATTAATTGCCTGGTGATCGGGTTGACCTCGCCGCCTTGATAGCCGGTTACCACCCGCGCCGGAATGCCGGCAGCGCGCATGATCAGCGCAAAACTGCCCGCATAGTGTTCACAGAATCCAAGCTTGGTCTCAAACAAGAACTCGTCGACCGGGTTTTCGCCGAGTAGCGGTGGCTCAAAGGTATAGGTGAATTCACGGTTATAGACCCGCATCAGTTCATCTATCAGCACCTTGGTGTCGGGATATTTTTCGCGCATTTGGCGCGCATACGCGATGGTGCGCGGATTGATGCGCTGATTAAATGTCAAATATCGCTTCAGTTCCTGTGTGGTGGCATTGGTGCCGGCGCGAAACAACAGGTGCGAGGCGACGTCATAGGCCTTGATACTGTTGACTGGTTGCAATGAGCGTAACTGGTAATCCCTGAGTAAAAATACATCCGGGGGAACCGTGCTGGGCATATCAAGGGCGAACAGCCAGTTCTTGTTGTGCGGTTGCAACGTCACCCGGTATTTGGTGAGCGGCCCTTCCGGCTCGTAGTCGGCCTTGGTAACCGGGGCGGTGTCAAACATCTGCCAGCCGCGCCCCAGTTGCGACCCCAATACCGGACCGCGCCAGTAGAGGTCGCTGCTATTCGGCACCGGCCCTTCAAACTCGACACGGAACGCAAGCGCATCAGACTGTGACAACTTGGAAATGTCGCCGGGTGACATGCTCCCGGACAACCCGGTGCGAGCCTGCGCTTCCTGCGGCATGCTCCATAGCGGCCCAGTCAGGCGTGGAAAGAGAAAAAACAACACCAGCATCATCGGAATCGCCTGAAACATCAACCATGCCGAGGGCACCAACCGTTCGCGGATGGTCGGCTCGGTATTGATGCGGTTAAAGCCGATCAGCGTGGCAATAAAAATCCAGACGCTGATGAACATGTAGGCGCCCATCGCAATGGTCTGTGAATACAGGAAATTGGTGAGCGCAAGAAAAAATCCCAGAAAAATGACGATCATTGCGTCGCGCTTCATTTTCATTTCCAGAACCTTCAGGCAGAGCATGACGATCAGCAGCGTCACCCCGACTTCGCGGCCGAACAACCGGCGATATTCGGCAAAGGCGCCAGCCGAAATCGCCAATGCGATAATGCCCATCACCCACCATGCAGGCGTACGCAAACCGTTTCTTGCGATCCACCATCGCCAGCCACCGGCGGCAATACAAGTGGCGGTTACCCACCACGGCAATCGTTGAATGTGCGGTGCGATGACAAACGCCATCGCCGCCAGCAGCCAGGTCACGTTCGCGAGTATTAATGCCGACTGGTTCAACATGACAATCTGCTCATGTTTCTTGTCCGTACAATGCCAGCGAACGCAGGCATTCATCCCGATGCGCGTTTCCCATTGACGGTTGGATGGACCGTCCGGGCAATTTCATGCCGTAAGGTACCCGCGCACGTTCAGCCTCCAGCACCCACCATGTCAGACGCGAAAGTCTTTGCTCGACACCAAACCCCTCAAG
>JANOEV010000320.1:0-9526 GCA_031413695.1 Burkholderiales bacterium | reverse complement strand
ACTATTGCCCGTCGTGCAATCGTTTGGGCATCAGTTGCGCACTGTCAAAATCCGGCGCACGGCGCAGGTCAAGTGTGAACGGGAAGGCGGGATTGCGGCCTTCCAGTTTGACGTCGAGCTTGCCCGGTGTGTGGCCGATCTTTTGGAAACGTGCGACGCGGCGCGCTTCGGCTTCATTGGCGTTAACCGGGAAGGTGGCGTAATTGCGTCCGCCGGGATGGCTGACGTGGTAGGTGCAGCCACCCACCGAGCGGCCCGACCAGGTATCGATCACATCAAACACCAGCGGGGCGTGCACACCGATGGTCGGATGCAACGCCGACGACGGCGCCCATGCACGGTAACGCACACCGGCGACAAATTCGCCCGGTGTGCCGGTCGGCGTCAGCGGCACCACGCGGCCGTTACACGCCACCACGTGGCGTTGTTGCAACATGCCTGAAACCTTCACCTGCATGCGCTCCAGGCTCGAATCGACATAACGTGCGGTGCTGGTGCCGGCCATTTCCTCGCCGAGTACATGCCACGGTTCGATGGCCTGGCGCAATTCCATTTCGACGCCCTGATACGCCACCGTGCCAAAACGCGGGAAGCGGAATTCGATAAACGGCGCGAACCACTCGAGTTTGAACGCATAGCCGGCGGCATTTAAATCATCGATCACCGCTTTCATATCCTGCACCACAAAGTAGGGCAGCATAAAACGATCGTGCAACTCAGTGCCCCAGCGGATCAACTTTGCACCGCCTTTGCCGCCGTAGGGGGTCTTCCAAAACCGTGCGATGAGCGCCCGCAACAACAAGGTCTGGGTCAGGCTCATTTCGGCGTGCGGTGGCATTTCGAAGGCGCGAAACTCAAGCAGTCCGAGGCGGCCGGTGGGGCCGTCGGGCGAATAGAGTTTGTCGATCGAGAACTCGGTGCGGTGGGTGTTGCCGGTCAGGTCGACCAGGCAGTTGCGCAGGATACGATCAACCAGCCACGGAAACGCGCTCTCTTCACCGGCGACCAGTTTGGCGTCCATTTGTTCAAACGCGATTTCGAGTTCGTACAGCGTGTCGGAGCGGGCTTCATCAACGCGTGGACTCTGCGAGGTCGGGCCGATAAAGGTGCCGGAAAACAAATACGACAGTGCCGGATGATTCTGCCAATAGGTGATCAGCGAGCGCAACAAATCAGGGCGCCGCAACATCGGCGAATCCGCCGGGGTCACACCGCCGACAGTGACATGATTGCCGCCGCCGGTGCCGGTGTGTTTGCCGTCGAGCATGAATTTTTCGGTACCGAGCCGCGACAGCCGTGCTTGTTCATAAAGTGTTTTGGTATTGGTGACCAGTTCGCGCCACGATGTTGACGGTTGGATATTGAACTCAATCACCCCCGGGTCGGGCGTGACGGCGAATTTCTTGATGCGTGCATCACTAGGTGGCGTGTAGCCTTCGATGCGCACCGGGGTATTGGTTTCCGCCGCGGTTTTTTCGAGTACGGTGACCAGCGCCAGATAGTCTTCGAGCAGCGCCAGTGGCGGGAAAAACACGTGCAGGATGCCATTGCGCACCTCGACACAAAGTGCGGTACGGACCAGGTCTTTGGCCGACTCCCCGACCTTCGGTGTTTTATCGATGGGTTTGGCGGGCGCTTTTTTGGAACTTTCTGCGGCTTTTGCCGCCTTGGCTGCGGCTTTACCCGCCAAGGCCTCGGTTTTATCAAACGGATCAACCGGGATGATGACATCGGCGTCTTCAGGCGCGACCACCGGCAAACTGGCGAGCGGCAGGCGAAATCCAACCGGCGAATCACCTTCGACCAAATACAAATACTTGGTGGCAAGCGGCCACAACGACGACGCCCATTCGCTGGGTGCGGCGGGCTTTTTGCGCGCGACCGCTTTGATCGGCAGCACATAACCGGTTGCCTCACCAATCGCGCCCTGCAGCTGTTTGAACAACTGGTCGGTGATGGCAGTACGGGTGAGTTTGTCTTTGACGTCCGGCGAGGCGGGGTCGATATTGATCGGTAACTGCGATTCATCACGGATGGTGCGCCAGATGCTTTCGTAGGCGGGAATCACATAGTCCGGGTGCAGCGCAAGATTCTCGGCGAGCTTAAGCGTAAAGGTCTTGGCAATATTTTTGGGTAACTTGGTTTCACCGGTCGCCACCAGCGCGATGTTGTTCCAAAGCGGCACACCGTCGGGGCGCCAGTAGCAAGACAGCGCCCAACGCGGCAATGGCTCGCCGGGGTACCACTTGCCCTGACCAAAATGCAGCAGACCGCCCGGTGCGAATTTTTCCTGCATGCGCTGAAACAGGGTGGTGGCCAGTTCCAGTTTTTTCGGTGAATGCGCCGTGACATTCCACTCGGGTCCTTCCATATCATCGATCGATACAAAGGTTGGCTCGCCACCCATGGTCAGGCGCACGTCACCCGCCGCCAACTCGCGATCTACCTGATCACCGAGCGCCAACACGGTTGACCATTGATCGTCGTTGAATGGCTTGGTGACACGCGGGTCTTCGTGAATACGTGTGACCGTCATCGCAAAATCAAGCGTTGAATTACACTGATCGGTAAAGCCGGAAACCGGTGCGGCCGACGAGGGAATGGCGGTACACGCAAGTGGAATATGGCCTTCACCCGCGAGCAGGCCGGAGGTCGGGTCGAGTCCGATCCAGCCGGCACCCGGCAGATAGGCCTCGCACCAGGCGTGCAGATCGGTGAAGTCACGATCGGTGCCGGATGGCCCGTCTAGCGCTTTTTGGTCGGCCGCGAGTTGGATCAAATAACCGGAGGCAAAACGCGCCGCCACACCAAAGTGCCGCAGGATTTGCACCAACAACCAACCGGTGTCACGACACGAACCTTGCGCCGTCTCGAGTGTGACCTCGGGCGTTTGCACACCCGGCTCCATACGAATCAGATAGGAAATATCGTTCTGCAGCTTCGCGTTGAGCGCCACCAAAAAGTCGATGGTGATGATGGGCTTGCCAAGCAAGCGTTGTTTGGCGTCGGCGATCCAGGCGGTGAGCAATTTGCCCGGCGGATCAACCTCGAGATACGCGGTGAGTTCGCGTTTGTTGTCGTTGGTGTAGCTGAACGGAAACTGTTCGGCGTACGGCTCCATAAAAAAATCGAACGGATTGATGACCGTCATGTCGGCCACCAGATCCACCTCGATGCACAGCTCGCTGGCTTTTTCCGGAAACACCAGACGCGCCAGCCAGTTGCCGTAGGGATCCTGCTGCCAGTTCAAAAAATGTGTTTCCGGTTTGACCTTGAGCGAATAACTTTCGATCGGTGTGCGTGCGTGTGCCGCCGGCCGCAGTCGCACCTCGTGCGGCGACAGCGCGACTTCGCGATCAAAGATGTAGCGGGTCTTATGGTGTAGCGCGACGCGGATTGTCATTGTCTGGGGCTAACGAAACAGGGGAAACGGGAATGGGGCAGGTATGTTGAGACTGGCAGCGTCAATCATTTCTATTTTGAATCACCAGTATCGACGGGAATTCTCAGACATTTTGCTTTCAAAAACGCCGCCAATAGGCGACTTTAATTGTTGAACACAACGAGAATACTCACCAGCGCCGTCATTCCAGCGCACAACCACAAGGGTTGCGCCGGGCTGGAATCCAGCCCGCCGTAACATCCATGTATTAGGATGGACTGGGTCCCAGCCCGGCGCAACCCTTGTGGTTGTTCACTGGGACGACGGGCGTTTTTGGTGTCGACTTTCACGATGGCGCTGTTTATTTTTTACGATGGCGTTGGCTACTCCATCCAATCCGGATCCGGCAACTCGCTAAAGACGCGCCGCAATCCACCGCCCCAACGCTGCCGCACCATTGAAAAATACGGGTCACCCTCACGAATGCGTTGCTGAATGCCCACCCGCAATGAATCTTTGGGGTACCACAACAGATCAATCGGCAAGCCGACCGAAATATTTGATTTGATGGTCGAGTCAAACGAGATCAACACACATTTTGCCGCTTCTTTTTGCGGGGTCGAAGTTGACAACACCCGGTCCAGAATCGGCTTGCCGTATTTGGACTCGCCGAGCTGAAAATAAGGCGTCTCATCAGAAGCTTCAATAAAATTACCCTGCGGATATATATGAAACAGGCGTTGTTGCTCACCGCGAAGTTGTCCGCCGACAATCAAGTTGGCCGACGGGTCGATGCCGCCCTGTGTCAGCACCGCGCCGTCGCGCTGCTGCATTTCGCGCAGCGCGCCGCCAACCAGTGTGGCCACATCAAACATCGACGGCGCATTCCAAATGGTTTGTTGTCCGTCATTCGGCATAGCAAAAATATGCCGGTCCAGAATGTTGGTCACGCCCTGGGTCATGGCCAGGTTGCCCGACGACAAAATCACAATAACGCGATCGTCCGGCTTTTCATAAACCTTGGTTTTGCAAAACGTGGCGATATGGTCCACGCCTGCATTGGTGCGGGAATCGGAGGCGAAAATCATCCCCGAATCCAGTCTGAGCGCCACACAATAAGTCATTGTTTTACCTCGTCCGCTTGCGTTGTGTTTTTGATGTGCGCGGCTATGCTGCCGCGATCTGTGTCTGGCTTGATCGTTGTGATTGACCGATTTCGACCGGCAGGCCCGGCTCAAAAAACGCCGTGTTGATTTCGGCGCTGAGGCGACTGGTCGACGCCAGAAACTCGGTCAGGTACTCGTGCAAACCCTTCGCAAAGATATCTTGAATCCGTCCAAACTGCATCGCCGCGTAAATTTCGCCGGCCATGCGTGTGGCTTCGCCGGAATTGAAATTTTGCACCTTGCACAAAATTTCATAAACGTCACGCATGCAAAAATGCAACGACCGCGGAATATCGTCGCGCAGGATGAGCAGCTCCGCAATACGTAACGGTGTGATGACGTCGCGATATACCTTGCGGTACGATTCGAATGCCGATACCGAGCGCAATACCGCCGACCACTGGTAGTAGTCAACCGCGCCGCCAACGTCCGTCACCGACGGCAACAAAATATGATATTTCGCGTCAATCATGCGGGCGGTATTGTCGGCACGTTCGATGTAGGTGCCGAGCCGGTGAAAATGAAACGCGTCGTCGCGGCGGATGGTGCCGAAGGTGACGCCGCGGAACAAATGTGAACGTTCCTTGACCCAGTCAAAAAATGACGACACGCCGCGGGCATACATGCGGTCCTCATCCATGTTCTGCATTTCAAGCCAGGTTGAATTGACCACCTCCCACATTTCCGAGGTGATGGTGCCACGCACCGCACGGGCGTTTTCGCGTGCTTGTTTGGCGCAACTGTAAATCGAGGTTGGGTTCTCCGGATCGAGCGCCATAAAGTGCAGCACTTCCTTGGCACAAACCAGATTGTGCCGACCGCTGAACGGAAACAGGGTGCCGGTGATATTGAGCGGCGCAAACCATTCCTGATCCTGCAAATCGGCATCCTTCGTCAGCAGCGACATGCGGTAGGCCACGTCGAGGATGCGCGCGTTGTTTTCGGCGCGTTCGACATAACGCGACATCCAGTAGAGCATTGAGGCTGTTCTAGAGAGCATAGTATGTTCCCATCAGTCGACCACCCAAGTATCTTTAACGCCGCCACCCTGCGACGAATTGACCACCAACGAGCCTTCGCGCAGCGCAACGCGCGTCAACCCGCCCGGCACAAAATTGACCGTCTTGCCGGATAACACATATGGGCGCAAATCAATGTGGCGCGGTGCCAGACCTTTGTCGACAAAGGTCGGTACGGCTGACAACGACAGGGTTGGCTGCGCGATAAATCGTTCCGGCTGATCGAGCACGCGCTGTTTGTATTTTTCGCGTTCGGCCTTGCTCGAGGTCGGCCCGATCAACATACCGTAGCCGCCCGAGCCCTGCGCCTCCTTGATGACCAGGTCCTGCATATTGGCCAGCACGTAGTCAAGATCATCCTTGTTGCCGAGCATCCAGGTGTGGACATTTTTTAAAACAGGTTCCTCGCCCAGATAAAAACGAATCATCTCCGGCACAAACGGGTACATGGATTTGTCGTCTGCCACGCCGGTTCCGACCGCGTTGGCAAGGGTCACACGGCCGGCACGATAGGCTTTCATCAAACCGGGCACACCCAGCATCGAGTCGGCACGGAATGCCAGTGGATCAATAAAATCGTCGTCGATGCGGCGGTAAATCACATCAACCCGTTTCGGCCCTTGCGTGGTGCGCATAAACACCGTTTCGGCCTGCACAAACAAATCGACTCCTTCGACCAATTCAACGCCCATTTGTTGCGCCAGAAACGCGTGTTCGAAGTAGGCGGAATTAAAGTTGCCGGGTGTCATCAGCACAATAGTCGGATTTTCGATGCCGACCGGTGCGGCGTTGCGCAGGGTTTCAAGCAACAGATCCGGGTAGTGGTCAACCGGGCGGATGTTTTGTGCCGCAAACAACTCCGGAAACAACCGCATCATCATTTTGCGGTTTTCCAGCAAATACGACACGCCCGACGGGGTGCGCAGATTGTCTTCGAGAACGTAGTACTCGCCGTCGGCGTCTTTGACCAGATCGATGCCGGCCACGTGGGCATAGATACCGCCGGGCACATTGACGCCGACCATTTCCTTGCGGTATTGGCTGTTTTCGAGCACCTTGTCGGCCGGAATTTTGCCGGCCTTCAAAATCTCCATGTCGTGATAAACGTCGTGCAAAAACGCGTTGAGCGCGCTAACCCGTTGTTTGAGGCCGCGCGATACCATTTCCCAGGTTTCACCCGGAATCACGTGCGGAACAATGTCGAACGGGATCAGCCGCTCGGTGCCGGTGGTTTCGCCGTAGACGGCGAAGGTAATACCCAAACGGTGAAACATCAGGTCCGCGGCATGGCGGTTTTGCGCGATTTTTTCCGGCGGGGTATTTTTCAACCAATCGGCGAACGCAGCGTAGTGCGGGCGAACATCGCCGTTTTGCTGGTACATCTCATTAAAAAATGGTTTTAGCGCCATTGGTTGTTTTCTATGTGAATTTGTTCTTTTGTTATAGCAATCACCATGCCTGAATGCTACCGTAAAATAATGGGGTGAATTCTACCGACAGCACAATTACGCTTTCCACAGGGCTGGATGCCGCCGCAGAGGCGCTTGCCCGACGGGTGACTGCCTGTTACGCCGCTGATGGTGACGATCACGCCGCGCGGGTGCCACGGGTGCTCAAGGCGGTTCACTTTGTCACCGCATCGTCAAAAGCCGCCGAACGCCCCAATACGGTGCTGCGGGCGCTCGATGTTGCGGCGGTGCTGCTCGATATCGAGGTCGACGAAGATACCGTCATTGCCGCCCTGGTCGGGCTTTCCATCCTGGAAAAGGACCGCGACTATGCACTATTGACCGGTGCCTTTGGCGAGGATGTGATCGGCCTGATCCGCGGCCTTGCCCGCGCCGGCAAAATAGAAATGCTGTCCGGCCGTGCCAATGATGCCGCGGCGACCGAATCGTTGCGCAAGATGCTGTTGGCCATGGCCGATGATGTGCGGGTCATATTGATCAAGTTGGCCGAACGAACCGTCTATTTGCGCTCGATTACCCGCGCCGACGAAGCCGTCAGGCGTTCGGCGGCATTAATGACGCGCGACCTGTTTGCCCCGCTGGCAAACCGGCTGGGCGTTTTTCAAATCAAGTGGGAATTGGAAGACCTCAGCTTTCGCTTCCTGGAGCCGGAACTTTACAAAAAAATCGCAGGCTATCTCGATGGTAAACGCGGTGAACGTGAAGCCTATATTGCCGTTGTCGTTGCCAAGTTAAAAGCCGACATGGCGGCGCACGGCATTCGTGGCGAAGTGGCCGGACGGCCCAAACATATCTGGTCGATATACCGCAAGATGCAGGCAAAAAACCTGCCGTTTGAGAAACTCTACGATGTGCGTGCCGTGCGTGTGTTGGTCGACAGTGTTGCCGATTGTTACGCCGTGCTGGGATTTATTCACGATCAATGG
Organism: Burkholderiales bacterium; assembly: GCA_031413695.1. GTDB lineage: Bacteria > Pseudomonadota > Gammaproteobacteria > Burkholderiales > Usitatibacteraceae > UKL13-2. Next base: position 1,564 of record JANOEV010000320.1, on the reverse strand, counting down.
CAACCCATTGCCGGTGAATTTGACGATTACATCGCCCAACCCAAGGAAAACAACTACCAATCGTTACATACGGCTGTTGTCGGCGCTGACGGCAAGACGCTCGAAGTGCAAATTCGCACCCACGCCATGCATCTGGCTTCCGAGCACGGTGTCGCGGCACACTGGCGATACAAAGAAGGCACATCTGGTGCCAAGTCTGCTGCCGAGAAAAAATTCGAAACCAAAATTGCCTGGCTGCGGCAGGTGTTGGAATGGAATCGTGAATTGGTCGCTGATTCGGGTTTTTCAGACGCGGTCAAAAAAGGCCTGTTTAACGATACCGTTTACTTATTTACCCCGCAGGGACGGGTGATCGACCTGCCGGCGGGGTCAACGCCGGTCGATTTTGCCTATCACGTGCATACCGATCTTGGTCACCGCTGCCGTGGCGCCAAGGTGGACGGGCATATTGTGCCGCTGTCGACCAAACTGGCCAACGCGCAAATGGTCGATATTCTCGCCGCCAAACAGGGGGGGCCGTCACGCGATTGGTTGAACCCCCAGCTCGGCTTTTTGATGAGCCACCGCGGGCAGTCAAAGGTGCGCGCGTGGTTTCGCCAGGAATTTTTTGAAGTCGACAAGGCGCACGGCCGGCAAACGCTCGAACGCGAAGTCGCACGTGCGGGCGCCAATGCACTTGCCCTGGAAAAAATTGCGACACATCTGGCGCATCGGGATATTGACGAATTCTGCGCTGCGATCGGGCGCAATGAAATCACCCCGCACCAGATCGAGGTGGCGATTCGCGAATTGACCGCACCGGTTGCACCGGTCGCCGACACGCCGTTATTTGCCCCGGTTGCCGGCTTTCAACCGGCGGCGGGCAAGGCGTCAGACGGGGTGTTGGTGCTGGGATTGAACAATATCCAGACGCTGGTTGCCAAATGCTGCAAACCATTGCCGGCGGATCCTATCGTCGGCTTTGTGACCAAAAATCGTGGTGTGATGGTGCACCGGATCGATTGTTTCAACATCACCAGCCTGCACGCCAATCAGCGCGACCGGCTGATGCCGGCGACCTGGGGCAATACCGGGGATCAGCCGTTTGCCGCCGACATTGAAGTGTCGGCCGTGGACCGGCAGGGGCTGTTGCGCGATATCTCCGAAGCGCTGTCGCACGAACGCATCAACGTGGTCGGCGTCAACACCCTGTCCAAGGGCAATCTGGCGTCGATGCGCTTCACGGTCGAGGTGCGGGGTGCCGCACAAATGGTGCGGGTACTGCGTGCGGTCGGTTGTGTTGCCGGCGTCGAAAGTGTGACGCGGCGTTAGTTCACAATGCCAGGGTGCGGGGTGATTGCGGCATTAAAAAGCGATACCGTACCAGCCAAACCCCGCCGTCCAGGTTGTTCCATTTGAATCGCCGGCTGTGCGGCTGGCGGTCAGGTCGAGCCCCAGCCGATCCTTGATCAACCACCAACGTGCGCCGATGGTATTGACCGCGCCGCCAAAAAGTGACCGGCGGTCGTTGGTTTGTGTCTCGGCAAACAGCATAAATTGTTCAGATGGTGTCGCCACCAGCGCC
>JANOEV010000319.1:0-1855 GCA_031413695.1 Burkholderiales bacterium | reverse complement strand
TACGCGTTTATCAACCTCGCGCAGCCAAAGCTGGTCAGATTCCACATCCTCGTGGGTCGACCCGACTTTAAGAAGATCAATCTTATTGACGGCAACCAATCGCGCCTGCGTTGACTCAACACGCTCGCGGTCACGCAAATTACGGGCGCCTCCCAGAGCGTCCTTCCAAATTGCAAGATCGCGTTTGGTGACGCCCTCGGCCGCATCCAGCACAACAATGACGGCATCCGCAGCGGGAATATTCTCGCGCGTAAATTCTGGTTCCACTGTCAGCGCTGATAGTCCAGGCGTATCGATGACGACAAGCCCGGCATCGAGCAACGGATGAGGAAAATTGATCAGGGCATAGCGCCAACACGGGACCTCAACCCAGCCGCTTTCCCTGCCGGTATTTACCAACGACTCCTTATGCAGCCCCCAGGACAATGCATCGGCCAGCGTTACACGTCGAGTCTCGGCGAGCGCTGCAAATGCTTGTTGCATGCTTTCTGGGTTGTCTGCATCAAAAGAAATGCTGCGCCAGACATTTTCGTCATCGTAAATGTCCCTGAATCGCCGCGGCATTTCGCGCGACTCGATGGGCAGAAGGCGCAGACCGGTCTTTTGATTTCGATTGAACCTGATCTCGGTGATGCATCGTGTCGCGTGCAAATCGCCGGAAGGAAGCAGGCGACAACCCAAATCGGAAAAAAACATCGCGTTGATGAGTTCCGATTTTCCGCGCCCGGCCTCGGCGACAAAAATAATAGTGATGGCTTCTGTCTGGACAGTTGCACTGAGTGCGGAAAAAGTTGTTGCCAATTCGGCGTTGTCATAACCATGCTCGCGCAGAAAATCGCCTACCCGCGCGATTTGTGCCGTAATCCCGTAGCGCCAGGATTGCAGCGTGGCCAGACGTTCTGTCAGTGCATGTTTTGGTTGCATGTGACGATATTAACGGCGCGTGGTTTTTGAGCGGGGATGATTCCGGTTCAATTATCGCTGACATTGCGGGCAATAGTAGGTGCTGCGTTGCCCCTGGCGTATTGCATGAATTATCCCATTACACCTTGCACATGGTTCCCCGGCACGGTCATAGACGTGGGTTTCAAGTTGAAAGTGTCCCTTCTGGCCATCCGCTTTGACATAGTTGCGCAGGCTTGATCCACCTGCAGCAATCGCACGGTTCAATATTTGCCGAATTGCGGCGGCCAGTTCGTCATACCTTTTGTGGGAAATGCGACCGGCAGCCGTGGTCGGCCGGATGCCGGCGATGAAGAGGGCTTCGGATGCGTAGATATTGCCAACGCCAACCACGACGTTCGCGTTCATGATGAATTCTTTAACGCCGATTGAACGGCCACGCGATACATCGAACAGATGTCGACCATTAAACAACTCGTCGAGGGGTTCGGGGCCGAGTTTGTCCAACAGTGGGTGTGACGGATTCGGACCGGGAATCCATAGCATTGCACCGAATCGCCGTGGGTCGTGATAACGGACGATGATTTTATCGTCGAAAATGATATCGACATGGTCGTGCTTTGCCACGGCGATTGTCGGATGCGCCACAAACAACGAACCCGACATTCCCAAGTGGCATAACAAAAACCCGCCGCCCGAGGCCGATTCAATATCCCATAAGAGGTATTTACCCCGGCGGGACACGCCGGCAACAACACGTTTTGCCAGATGCTTTGCAAGGTTTGCCGGAATCGGCCAGCGCAGCCTTCGATCACGCACCGTCACATCGATGATTTTATTACCGAGCACCGCAGACAGCAGGCCGCGGCGTGTTGTTTCGACTTCCGGGAGTTCGGGCATGGTGAGTTTTGTCGTTGGAATGCAATTGTTGATTTTGACACGTCAAATCTTT
>JANOEV010000318.1:0-10764 GCA_031413695.1 Burkholderiales bacterium | reverse complement strand
GTTCGACCTTAGCGGAAAGGTCGCCGTCGTCACAGGCGCGAACACTGGGATTGGTCAGGCGATTGCGCTCGCGCTTGCCAGTGCCGGTGCTGACATTGCGTCGGTGGGACGATCCGAAGCGGGCGAAACCAACGCAAAAGTGCGCGCCATGGGAAGGCGTGTGATCAACATCTCTGCTGACCTGTCAACGATCGAACCCGTTTCGGGCATTGTCGCACAGACGATTGCCGACCTTGGCGGGATCGACATTTTGGTCAACAATGCCGGCATCATCCGCCGTAACGATGCGATCAATTTCACCGAGGAAGATTGGGATGCTGTCGTCGACACCAACCTGAAATCGGTGTTCTTCTTGTCGCAAGCAGCGGCCAAAGTGATGATGAAGGCCGGCCGTGGCAAGATCATCCACATCGCCTCGATGCTGACCTTTCAGGGTGGCGTTCGGGTGCCGAGCTACACGGCTGCCAAGAGCGGCGTGGGAGGGCTCACCAAAGCGATGGCGAACGAATGGTGCGCCAAAGGCATCAACGTCAACGCGATCGCCCCCGGCTATATTGCCACCAACAATACCGCGGCACTACAGGCGGACGAAACACGAAATCGTCAAATTCTCGAACGCATTCCAGCTGCAAGGTGGGGGCAGCCTGACGACTTGGGCGGTGCCGCGGTGTTTTTAGCTTCCTCGGCGTCCGATTATGTAAACGGGCATGTGCTCGCCGTTGACGGCGGTTGGCTCGCGCGTTGATCGGTCGATAACTGCCAAGGCGCGGATACGATGAACACCAAACCCACCTTATTTTTTGGCGAACTGCTCATTCGGCTTGGCGCACCGGCGCCGGAAGTGCTGATGCAATCGCCGCGGCTTGAGATGCACGTGGGTGGCGCGGAAGCAAACGTTGCCGTCGGCCTTGCGTCACTCGGCCATCAAACGGCGATGATCAGCGCGGTTCCGGACAATGCGTTAGGCAGGGGAGCCGTCGCGGCGATTCGCGCGTGTGGCGTCGATTGCCGACACATTCAGGTCAAGCCGGGCCGCATGGGACTGTATTTTCTTTCGCCCGGCGCGAGTCTGCGCGCGGCGGAAATTATCTACGACCGCGTCGGTTCAAGTTTTTCTCTGTGCACGGCTACCGATTTCGATTGGGGCACTTTGCTTGCCGGTGCGGGGCGATTGCATCTCTCTGGCATCACGCCGGCGCTTGGGCCCATCTCTGCTGTTGTCACCCTTGCAGCAGCACGTGCCGCGCAGCGACTGGGCATTCCGGTTTCATTCGACGGCAACTATCGCGCGATGTTGTGGGCGCGCTGGGACAGCAATCCGCAAGCGATCCTGCATGAGTTATTCGGCATGGCTGACACTTTGTTTGGCAACCATCGTGATATCTCGTTGGTGCTCGGGCAAACACTTTCTGGCGATGGCGCGCAGCGCCGCCGCGCTGCCGCGCAGGCCGCGTTTTCGGCCTTCCCGAACCTAAAGCTCATTGCCTCAACCTCCCGGCATGTTGAGAACGCGGATTGTCATCGTATTGCGGCGCGCATCGATACCCCCACCGCGGAATTTCAAACCGACGAAATACAAGTACCTGGAATTGTCGATCGGATCGGTGCTGGTGATGCATTTGCAGCTGGCGTTCTCCACAGCGCGTTACACAATGAGACGATTGCACAAATGGCAAAAAATGGCCTTGCGCTGACTTGTCTGAAACACTCGCTGCCGGGCGATGCGAGTCTATTCACCGCTGCCGATCTTGCCGCGTTTGACGCGGACAACCTTGATGTCCGGCGATGAGCCGAACGCCACACGACGTGCGCTAGGCACCGCGCTGCTTGCCTGGCCGTGGCTTGGCATACCTGCGTATGCAAGTGTGTCCGGCGAGAGAGTGCGTGTGCCGGCAGGCGAATTCATTGGTGTTCGTACTGACGGCGTGTGTGCGTTTCGCGGCATCCAGTTTGGTGCCGACACCTCCCGCACCCGCTTTAAACCGCCGCAGTCCGCGCCAGCCGAAACAGGATTGATCAAGGCCTGGCAGAACGGCCCGGTTTGCCCGCAACGGACAAAGACAGTCGAGGCCCAAAGTGAAGACTGTCTACGCCTGAACATCTGGACAACGTCGCTTGATACACGCGCAAAAAAGACTGTGATGGTTTATATCCACGGCGGCGCGTATGCAACTGGGAGTGGTAACGATCCGCTCACCGACGGTGCCGCGCTCGCCGCAAATGGTGAAGTGGTGGTGGTCAGCGTGACGCATCGTCTTAATGCATTCGGCTATCTATCGCTCGCCCGGTTGGACCCACGTTACCCCGATAGCGGCAACGCAGGCCAGCTCGATCTCATCCTTGCCCTGCAATGGGTACGGGACAATATCTCGGGCTTTGGCGGCGATCCTGCTGCTGTAATGGTGTTCGGTCAATCAGGCGGTGGCGCTAAAATTGCGACCCTGATGGCCATGCCGGCGGCTAAGGATCTGTTTCAACGTGCAGCGACGATGAGTGGCCAGCAAGTTACCGCCTCCGGGCCGCTAAATGCCCAGCGTCGTGCGGCGGCATATTTGAAAAAACTCGCCGTCGATCCTGTTTCGGCCAGTGCCGCTCAGCTTGTTGAGGCACTCGACGCAGCTGATCCGATTCTTGGTGGCGCGATGTACTTCGGTCCCGTCGTTGATGATCGGCATTTGTTCCGGCACCCGTTTTATCCCGATGCTCATCCGCAAAGCTTGCACATCCCGATGCTGCTTGGGAACACCGTGGCGGAGACACGTGCGTTTTTTCGCACTGATCACAAGGTGTGGCGCGGGCTGAACTGGGAAAACCTGGCGGAACGTTTGGGGCCCGAGCTGCGTGTTGATATTTCACCGGAGCGGGTGGTTGCGAAATACCGCGGCTGGTTTCCTGGGAAAACGCCCGCCGAGGTGTTTATCGCCGCCACCACCGCCGGGCGCAGTTGGCGTGGGCAGGTCATCGAGGCAGAGGCGCGTGCGTCGGCGAATGTGCCGGCATTTGTTTATCAACTCGATTTTGAAAACGCCGCTCACACAGACGACATCGGTTTAGTTTTTGGCACGACGCCTGAAATGTCGAAGACGGCTCACAAAGTGAGCACGCGGATGCAGGAGTTGTTCACCCTGTTCGCCAAGACCGGTAACGCGGGTTGGGAACCCTACAAGCTTCCCGAACGCAAAACGATGCTGTTTGATTCAGCATCTCGCGTGGTGAGCGACCCGCGCGGCCGCGAGCGGGAGCTCTTTGCCGAAGTGCCGTATATCCAGCCGGGCACCTAGGGCTGCGCCAACCAGCTGCGCCCCTTACACACAATCGCGTTCATTGGCGTGCCGCAAGGTCGGAGGGACTGAGGTGCTCTTGAATCACGCCTTTCTGACCGGGGTATTTGCCCGACCTGGGTGCCATGGTGTCGAGGTGCCAATCTGCCTCGACAAACGGTGCGCGGGTTTCTTTCTGCACTGGATAGCCGCCGACCTCTTTTTCATCGTCGATGATTTTGCCGCGCCCTTCTGCGATAAAAAACAGCACACGAAGGTCGTGTTCGTCGCGATCCCATGGTCGGGCACCGGCAGTTGCAAGTAGGTGTGTTTCGACATCACGTGCAGCGATCACCGGGATTCCCGTTGGGTACGCGACTGGTTCGCTTTTCTCGATGAGTTTCGCCCGCGTCTCGCCATAACGACCAAACATGGGTAGTGGCGCGCCATACTTGTCGACGGCGATATTGTCTTTGGCGTAGTACTCCAAATCACCGTTGCCGCCCAAGGTGAGGAACGGCAGCTGTCCTTCGGTCGAAGGGCCGCCGCGCATCACGTTGCCGACGGCGCTCATTTGACCGTTTACGTAGGGGTTGTCCCCCCATTCCAGCGCCATCAGGTTGTATTGCATCGCGCGCTTGCCGGGGTCGTAGATCAGGTTGTTGATCACGCTACCGCGCACGCCCCCCTTGAAGAGTGGGCTGCGTTCAACGTTGTGCGCCCAGATGTTCCGATAAAACAGAATGTTGGTCACGTTGTCGTGTACCAGCGATCCTTTAGAGTGCTCTCCTTTTGGATGACTGGCGTCTGCCAGACCTTCGCTGGCAAGGTTGTACGAAAACGTAATGTCGCGGGAGGTGTTGGCGCGCCATTCGTCGATACCTTTGCCATTGAAGCGCGGGCCGGACGCCGACATGTTTTCGTCGATTGCCCACGTGAGGGTGCAATGGTCAACGATGACCCGGTGCGCCGCGACCGTATTGATGGCATCGGGGTCCCAACCGCTGCGTTTAGCTGCGCCATCAACCCCGGTACGGATACGAATGTGCCGGACAATAACGTCGTTGGCGCGAATGTCGATTCCAGTACGAATCAAGGTGATGCCCGGTGACGGCGCGGTTTGTCCAGAAATTGTCAGGAATGGCTCGCGGATTTGAATTTCTTTGCGCTTCATATCGATCACACCACCGACTTCGAATACCACGATGCGCGGACCCTTGGTGGTAATCGCCTCCAATAACGAGCCTGGGCCATCCGCGTTCAAGTTGGTGACGCGAATAATTTTTCCACCACGGCCGCCCGGCGTGATCGCGCCCCAACCGACTGCGCCGGGGAAGGCGGAAGCGGGGCTATTCGTCGATGACGACGGGCCGACCTGCGCCCCAGCGGCTGTTGTAAACGCCGAAAGCACGCATATGGCCAGAAATACGATGCTTGATTTGGTCATATCCAGGGCTCCCATTTAGGTTAGTTGACAACATTCGACGTTCGCAATAGTATTAGTATGACACCGGTTACTGTACTAGCGCAACGAGACCGGTTGAAAGGTGTTTACGCAGAGCGTCCGCCCCAGTTTTAGGCCTATTTTGCTAGGCGCAGGGCGCATTCTCGGGCAAATAGTGAAGCAAAGGTATGCAGATTGCCGTTAAATATGACACCGGTTACTCACAATACATAAATGTGGGGGCGGACCCTGGAAGCCCGCGGCGCAGAGTTCGCTGCTGTGGGCTAAAAAAAGAAACTGATAGACCGGAGGAGTTAAAGATGAGAACACGCCACAATCGATTTTCGCGCCCGGGGCGCGCCGCGCTGATGTTAAGTGCGGCATGCGCGTCCACGATGGTTATTTCGACTTCGCACGCACAGTCGCCGCCACCGACGCCCGATGCCGCGCCCGCAAAAGCCGCGCCCGGCGTGCCGCCTGCAAAGCCCGCCGCACCTGAGGCCCTAGAGTCAATTGTGGTGACAGGGTTTCGTTTTTCGCTGGAGAGCGCGCTAAACAAGAAACGCGAAGACAACGGCATCGTCGACGTGATCAAGGCGGAAGATATTGGCAAGTTCCCCGATACCAATCTCGCCGAATCATTACAGCGGGTACCGGGCGTGGTGATTGATCGCGACGCCGGGGAGGGGCGAAACATTACAGTCCGCGGTCTGGGCGTTGATTTCACCCGCGTCCGCATTAACGGTATCGAAGCACTTGCCACAACCGGTGGAACTGACAGCTCGGGCGGGGCAAATCGCTCGCGCGGGTTTGACTTTAACGTCTTTGCGGCTGAGTTGTTCAACTCGCTGACGGTGAGAAAAAGTTCGTCAGCCGATGTTGATGAAGGGTCGCTCGGTGCTACCGTTGATCTCGCCACCTCCCGACCCTTCGACTTCAAAGGCGCCAAGGCGACGGTTTCCGTTCAGGGGCGTTACAACGATCTTTCCGGCAAGACCGACCCGCGTATTGCGTTCCTCGTATCAAATACGTTTGCGGACAATAAGGTCGGAGTGCTGTTGTCAGGGGCATATTCGAAGCGGCAAATATTTGAAGAAGGATTTAGTACCGTTCGATGGGACAACGGTGCGTCGTCCGGCGGTTGGTGCGCGCCAACCGGTGTAACGCCGGCTAATCCAACGACGTCGACCGCAACCACTTGCGGTCCGGCAGCGCAGGGTGTCTTGCGTGTCGCCGGCACGGCGGCGAATGTCGCCGCTTACAACGCCGCAAGCAGTGTGGACAACTTCCATCCACGTCTGCCGCGGTACGGGCGATTGACGCACGATCAAGACAGAACGGGCTTGACGGGCTCGATTCAGTTCAGGCCGCAATACGGCACGTTATTGACGTTAGATATGCTCTATTCAAAGCTGAAGGCAACACGACAGGAAGACTTTTTGGAGGCGATTTCATTCAGCCGGAGTGCGGCGCAGGGCGGCAAGCCACAAACCAGCGTGCTGGACGCCACCTATGCGACCAATGGCGCATTGCTTTACGGTTTGTACAACGGCGTCGATATTCGCGCGGAGTCGCGCTTTGATCAACTCTCGACCACCTTCACCCAGCCCACCTTCACCGTCGAACACGAGTTATCAGAGTCGATCAAGCTGGTGGCGAAGTTTGGTCGCGCGGATTCCAAGTTCCGCAATCCGATCCAGACAACAACCACGCTCGATGCGTTGAATGTGAACGGATACAGCATCGACTTCCGCGGCAACGACCGGCTGCCGCGCATCGTTTATCCGTTCGACGTAACACAAGCAGGAGGGGCGCTAACATTGGTGGGCGTTCCTGTGGCGACCACCGGCACCCAGGCAACCACCATTCCAAACACCACCTCGAGCGAAATTCGGATCCGGCCGCAGGGCTCCAACAACCGCAACGACGTTGCAAGTGTCGACCTTGCGTGGGAAGCGATTCCGGACAAGCTAACCTTGAAAGGTGGCGCAAACTATAAGGAATACCGATTCGATACCTACGAATCTCGGCGGGTGAATCAGAACGACACGATCTTTGGGCCGCCGACAGGCACCAGTGTTACCAGCTTGACGACAACACTGTCGGGCTTTGGCGGTGGGTTGAATCTGCCATCTGGTACGGCTACCTCATGGGTGATCCCGAATTTGAATGCGATCACGCAGACCTACAACATCTATTGCAATTGCCTTCAGTCAGGCCCTGCCGGTGGCCCGGGCGATTTCACGCTTTCTTCAATCACCAACGGCAACGCCCGGGGCAACAATCGCAAGGTGACCGAAACGGATACCGGCGCATTTGTCATGGCTGATTTCAATACAAAGCTGCTCGGTATGCCGCTGCGTGGCAACGCGGGCGCCCGCTACGTGAAGACGGAGCAAGTCGCGACCGGCTATCAGGCGGCGGCCGGCGGCACCGAAGTGACGGTTACAAATACCTACAACGACTTGTTACCGTCGGCAAATCTCGCGCTTGAGGTGAACCGCGACTTCATCATCCGGCTGGCGGCGGCAAAGGTGATGGCGCGGCCGCAATTGGGGAATCTGAGCCCCGGCGGCACCATCAGCACCACCGGCACACTTTCCATCACATCAGGAAACCCCCTGCTAAAGCCGTTCCGCGCAAAAACCGTGGATGCGAGTTTTGAGTGGTACTTTGGCAAGAATTCACTGCTGGCATTGGGGCTTTTCTACAAAGACATTGGCACCTATATCCAAAGTCTTCGTACCAACATCCCATTCAATCAGACCGGCCTCCCGCTTTCGTTATTGCCGTCGAACTTCACCGGCGCGGAGGTGTTTCAGGTCACCACACCGATTAATACCAATGGTGGTGCGTTGCGTGGATTGGAATTGAACTATCAGCAGCCGTTCACGTTCCTCCCGGGAGTGTTCAAGAATTTCGGCACTCTGCTCAACTACACCTACGTCAAGTCGAAGATTGACTACCTGGTCTCGCCGACCAGTGCCACGACCATCACTGATGATCTGCTGAATCTGTCGCCGAAGTCATGGAACGCCACGTTGTACTATGACGACGGCACCCTCAGCGGTCGTGTCTCGGCTTCGAATCGGCAGGGGTTCGTGACCCGGGTACCCGGCCAGAACAACAATGACGTTGAGGGCAAGAATAGCTCGACAAACATCGACGCTTCCGTTTCATACAAGATCGATAAGAATTTTGAGGTTGTGCTTGAGGGCGTCAATTTGACAAATCAGGCCAATGATCAGTTCATTAGTCGTGCGCGCAACAGCTCGGTCGTCTACCACGTGACCGGGCGAGAGTTTCTTGCCGGTGTCAGGGTCAAGTTCTGATTTTGCACAAAACTAAAACCGTTACGGCGATTGGGGCGGACTACGGTCCGCCCTTTTTTGTCTGCGCAAAAAATAAGAATTCTGTGCGCCGCCAAGCCTATTGGCTGCTCTTAACCCTGGTATTCACCGCGCTGGTGAGGGCGGAGACAAATGCGGTTGTGACCGGCGTGATGACGGTAACGGCAGTCGAGCAAACCATCGAACTATGGCCGCGCCGCGCGGAACGTCTCCTGCGCCAGCCACAATCGCAACCGCTGGCGCAATCAATCATCGAGCGCGGCTCACCGCCCGCACATGACCGTGCGCTGACCGAAATCTCCCGGCCGCATCTTGTCGTTTTTCCAGCGGATAAACCAAACGGCGCATCAGTGTTGATTGCCCCCGGCGGCGGTTACCGTTGGGTGGTAATCGATCGCGAGGGCTTCGAAATCGCAAGATGGTTGGCGGCGCGCGGGGTCACCGCATTTGTACTCTTTTATCGCCTGCCCGGTGATGGTTGGCTGGATGGCCCGAACGCACCATTTCTTGACGCCCAGCGGGCGATGCGATTAGTCCGTCACCGTGCCGGGGAATTTCACATCGATCCGGCGCGTGTTGCGGCGATGGGCTTCTCGGCGGGCGGGCACGTTGTGGCGGACCTGACGACACGTTTCGATCATCAGCTGCATAAGCCGATTGATGCGGCTGACCGGTTATCCGCAAAGCCTTTTTCGTCTGCGCTGGTGTACCCAGTCATCTCGATGCAACGTCCGACTGCGCACGCAGGTAGTCGTGAAAAGCTGCTCGGAAGCAGCCCGACGCCTGAAATGGAGCAGCGGCACTCGCCGAACTTTGCCGTTTCCCGAAACACGCCGCCCTGTTTCTTGCTTCATGCTGAAGACGACGCTGCCGTATCCATTGAAAACACACTGATGTTCCGAGCAGCGCTCGCCGAACATAAGGTGCCATCGGAAACACATCTGTATGCAACCGGCGGCCACGGATTTGGCATGAGTCGTACGCAGGGAAAGCCCATCGCCAATTGGCAAGACCTGTTTTTGCGCTGGGCCCGGGGTTATGGCTGGTATTAGTCATCGCGGGCAGTCTGTCATCAGGCAAATTTGCTGTGTGTGCTTTTTTATGGTCTGTGCGCTCCTGAGCGCATCCTGTGCGGTTCTGGTTAGCGCGCCACAGCTCGCTTTTCCCGGTGCAGAGGGTGCTGGTCGATTTTCAGCCGGCGGTCGCGGCGGGAAGGTGTTGCGCGTAACCAATCTGAATGACGCCGGACTTGGTAGCTTACGCAGTGCTGTGCAGGCAGCAGGACCGCGGACTATTCAATTCGACATCGCCGGCACCTTGCGACTTAAGTCGGCCCTAGTGATTCGGGAGCCGCGCATCACCATCGACGGATTCTCCGCACCAGGTCAGGGAATCACGCTGGCAGACCATGGGCTCATTGTTCGGGCTGACGATGTGATCATCCGTCATATCCGTTCCCGCCTTGGCGATAAAGGCGGTAGTCACGGGGATGCCATCTGGATCGCCAGCGGCAGTCGAATTATGTTGGACCATGTTTCTGCAAGCTGGTCGGTTGACGAGACGCTCTCTGCATCTGCCCGCTACGAGCAGGCCGGGATATTTGATCTTACCGTTCAGTGGTGCATCATTTCCGAGTCGCTACGAAATGCCGGGCACAGCAAAGGCGCACATGGTTATGGCAGCTTGATTCGCGGCGGTCGTGGGTCTCGATTCAGCTTTCACCACAACTTGTGGGCACACCATGAGGCCAGAATGCCCCGCCCAGGTAACTATGCGTCAGCAGCAACAGACCCGGTTGGCGCACTGATGGACTTTCGCTCCAACGTGTTTTACAACTGGGGTGGGGCATACGCAGGTTACAACGCGGACCGCGACAGCCACGCAGCCTACAACTTTGTCGACAATGCCTATATTTCTGGGCCTGACACCAAGTCTCAAGTCATTTTTCGTGAGCAGAATCCGCTTGCGCGTTCATGGTTTGTGGGGAATCATGTCGACGGCATATTGCCAAGCGATCCGTGGTCGATCGTTACCGGCGTGACCCGGCGGCTCAGCGCGCCAATCGAGGTTGCGCCGGTTACACCGGATCCCGCCCCCGCCGCGATGCAGCGCGTGCTTGCCGAGGCTGGTGCGTCGAAATGGCGGGATGCAGTCGATGTGCGGGTTGTACATGATGTGCGAAATCGAACCGGGAAAATTATCGACAGCCAAGACGACGTCGGTGGTTGGCCGGTGTTGAAGACTCGCTAAGCGAGGAATGTTTTCGTCGAAATCATTCCGGGCGCGTCGACCATGCGGCTGAACGACACACCAAACAGAAATACAAACCCCAGCAATGGCGGGGGCTTTCAGGCAAAACCGTCTCAAACGGCACGTCAGATGGCGGGTTTGAATTCGGCGCCGCCACAGGGCGCAGGTGTGGGTGGCAATGCAATGGCGGAAGCGTTTGCCAAGTTGAAGGGGAAGGGTTAGCGGCTAGCAGATAAGCCAAGGGGGCTTTCGCCCCCTTGCTTTTTGTTACTTCGCTTTGTCTTCCACTGCGTCGAGTGGCAATTCAAATGCGATAAAGAGTATGCAATCTTCTTTACTCGCGCACTTGCCGCTATGTGGTTTTCTGGCGGGTCCGTATGCGTAGGTGCCGGGTTTGAGCACCGCGGTCTTCTGGCCGTCGTAGGTAACGTGCAACTCTCCGGCGACCAGGATCATGCGC
>JANOEV010000317.1:0-5834 GCA_031413695.1 Burkholderiales bacterium | reverse complement strand
CGCTCTTCGAGCTGCGCGCACGGCGAAATGAGTGGCCCTACGGCTCGGGCGTCTGGGGCAAGAAGGAGTGGGTGCTCCCCGACATCGACAACGAGAACGTCGTCTCGATGCCCGCTTTTCAGATCGACCTGCGTGACATCCCCTGTAATCACCGCCTTGGTACCGAAGCCGATCCGCGTCAAAAACATTTTCATCTGCTCGGGCGTGGTGTTTTGCGCTTCATCCAGAATAATAAACGAATGATTGAGCGTGCGGCCACGCATAAATGCAAGTGGCGCCACCTCAATCTGGTTGCGCTCGAACATACGGCTGACCTTGTCAAAACCAAGCAGATCGTAAAGCGCATCATATAGCGGTCGCAACTACGGATCGACTTTTTGCGACAAATCACCCGGCAGAAAACCCAGCCGCTCGCCGGCCTCGACGGCAGGGCGTGTCAGCACAATACGCTTGACCAGATCGCGTTCGTATGCAACAACCGCACAGGCGACGGCGAGTTAGGTCTTGCCGGTACCGGCAGGGCCGACACCAAAGGTAATGTCATGGGTTCGAATCAGTTGCAAATATTGTGCCTGACGTTCGGTGCGTGCACGCAGATCGGCGCGGCGCGTATGCAGTGTCACGTCCGCATTTGCCGATGCCGCCGCCGGTACGCCATGCTTGGGTGTTTTTCCGTCGTGCACGTGTTGTAATTCAACCAGCCCCAGCTGGATTTCTTCGGCAGACATATCGCCGTTCGCCTTTGTGTAAAACCGGGTCAACGCCTTCGCCGCAACTTCAATGTTGTCGCGCTCGCCTGAGACGGAGAATTTTTCGCCTCGACGGGAAATGGACACATGCAGGCTCGCCTCAATCTGTCGCAGATTGGCGTCCAGCGCACCACACAACGCATTTAGCCGGTGGTTGTTAACCGGCGTGAACGAAAATTCAAGCGACGGGGTCTTCATCACTCGGCGGCAATTGATTCGGTTTCGCCGGTAACCACCGAGGCACGCAGGGTGAAGTGCATGGCCTTGGTAATTTCGACGTCGACAAAATGCCCGATCAAACGTGTGTCACCGGGAAAATTCACAACGCGATTGTTATCGGTGCGCGCCATCAATTCACGCGCATCCTTGCGCGAAACACCTTCGACCAAAACACGCTGCATGGTACCAACCATCGATTCCGAAACTTCGGTTGATTGCGCCTCCAATACTTGTTGCATCGTCCGTAACCGCTTTAGCTTGATATCCTGCGGTGTGTCGTCGTGCAAACTTGCGGCGGGCGTCCCCGGGCGGCGCGAATAAACGAACGAGAATGCGCCATCAAACTTGATGTCATTGATCAGCTTCATCGTACGTTCAAAATCCTCCTCTGATTCACCCGGAAAGCCGACAATAAAGTCACTTGAAATCGAAATACCGGGACGCTTTTCCCGCAGTCGCCGGATTATCGACTTGTACTCCATGGTGGTATAGCCCCGCTTCATTGCCGCCAACACCCTGTCGCTGCCACTCTGAACGGGCAAATGCAATTGCGAAACCAGCTTCGGCAACTTCGCGTAACAGTCGATCAGGCGCTGGGTAAATTCAAGCGGGTGCGAGGTTGTATAACGAATGCGTTCAATCTGGGCGATATCGTTCACTGCGGTCAATAGAAACGCAAAATCAGCTTCGTCCTGTTCGCCGTCATGGGTTACGATTTTGCCGATATACGCGTTGACATTTTGGCCGAGCAACGTAACCTCTTTGACGCCGCGCGCCGCGAGATCACGAATTTCATTCATCACGTCGTCAAACGGCCGTGAAATCTCTTCACCGCGCGTGTACGGCACCACACAAAAACTGCAGTATTTCGAGCAGCCTTCCATGATCGATACAAATGCCGTGGCACCGTCAACGCGCGCCGGCGGCATATTGTCAAATTTTTCATTCTCCGGAAATGAAATATCGACCTGTGAAGTTTGCGATTTTTGTTGCGCGTCCATCATGGCTGGCAGCCGGTGTAATGTCTGTGGGCCGAATACCAGATCCACATAGGGTGCACGCTTGATTAGCGCCTCGCCTTCCTGGGATGCCACACAACCACCAACGCCGATCAAGACGCCCGGCTTTGCAACTTTCAGTTCGCGTAAACGTCCCAAATCGGAGAACATCTTTTCGCTGGCTTTTTCACGTACCGAGCAGGTGTTAAGGAGGATCAGGTCGGCGTCTTCTGCGCGGTCTGTCTTGACATAACCCTTGTGCACTTCCAGCACATCCGCCATCTTGTCAGAGTCGTAGACGTTCATCTGGCAACCAAACGTCTTGATAAAGAGCTTCTTGGTGGCGGGAACGGGGTCGGGCGTGGCGTCGGGGGTGACTGGGGACATTTTTTCCTCCTGGATCTCGGCGTTTATGCCGGGCAGGTAAACAACGGTTGTGAAGCAACTGGCCAAGCCTTGGCAGCGAACAATCAATAGCCGCATGCAGGTATAAAACGAATAAAGGCCGACCAGTTGGTCGGCCTTTATTCTTGTTTGGTGGCCAATCCCTGATTCGAACAGGGGACCCACGGATTATGATTCCGTTGCTCTAACCGGCTGAGCTAATTGGCCTTTTTTGAGCTGTACAACGATCAAAAGGTCGCAAATTATGCCCGTTTTCGACGGTTTTTGCAATCAACAAAGCGGAAGGCGTCAGGTCCGCTTCTTGTCGCCATTTTTGACAAATTTTTCCAACCAACGATTTGACTCCCACAGCCGGTGCAAAACCGATTCGCGTCCACGGTAACCGTGGTCCTCATACGGCAGCATCACCAGCCGTGCTGTGCCGCCCAGGCCGCGTATGGCTTGATAAAAACGTTCGCTTTGAACCGGAAACGTACCGGTGTTTGAATCAGCCTCGCCATGAATTAACAAGATCGGCGCCTTTAACTGGTCTGCATAATTAAACGGGGACATCTGCGCATAAATGTCCCGGGCCTTCCAGAATGTGCGGTCTTCCGCTTGGAAGCCAAACGGTGTCAGGGTTCGGTTATAAGCACCACTTTCGGCGATTCCGGCCGCAAATAATTTTGTATGCGCCAGCAAATTGGCGACCATAAACGCACCATACGAATGCCCGCCAACGGCAATTTTGGTGCGGTCGGCGATGCCACGGCGCACCACCTCATCAATCGCGGCCTCGGCACTTGCAATCAGCTGTGGCAGATAGGTGTCATTCGGCTCTTTGCCATTCTCACCAACAATCGGCATCACCGGGTTATCCAACACCGCATAGCCTTGCGTCAGGAACGGCAGGGGGCCGGAGAAACTGGGCCGCACATATCTGAATGGTGAGCCACTGATCTGGCCGGCGGCCTCCGCAGAACGAAACTCGCGCGGGTAGGCCCACATCAACAACGGCAAAGGCTCGTCGCCACGTTTGAAGCCGGCCGGCAAATACAGCGTTGCCGACAGTTCGACGCCATCACGGCGCTTGTATTTGATGACCTCTTTGCTGACGTTGGCCAAAGGATTTTTAGGTGTGGCGAATTTTGTCAGCGCAGCCATTTTTGCGCTGGCGATATCCCGTACAAACATGTTTGGCGCATCATTCGCGCTCTCCCGCTGAAGCAACAGCTTGACCGCATTTGAATTTGCCCCGGCGTCAAAAACGGCGATCGGCACATCGTAATAAGGTGCCTCAGATCTGAATAGACGGCGCGTTTCTTTTCCGTCCAGATCAAGCCGGTCAATAAACGGGCGGTCACCTTCCGGCGACGCGCCCGCGCCGTTCAAATAGATGCCACGGCCGTCCGGGGAAAAATTCAATACACGAAAGCCGCGTGAATTTGTCTCGGTGGACGGGACACCCGGGTCGCTGTAACGATCCTCGGACGAGCGCTCGGAAAGTTTGATGGCGGTTTTGCCGGTATCACCCGGGAAGATGCGCCAAGTAACCGTCTTGCGGGTCTTGCGGGACGACTCAGTCAACAACGCCACATCATCATTTCCCCAAACAACGCTCTGAAAGCGCATTTCAAGCTTCTCAAGCAATTGAGGCTCACCATCAAACGGTGACGGGAGTGTAAAGAAATAATCGCCCAGGCCATTGCGGCGCATTTCAATTGCTTGCACCCAGGTGACGGTTGCGTTTGCGTCACTCCGCCAGCCGTATTGCCGCGGTCCACGGCGCACCGCATCGGCATCCAGATCTTCGTCTTCTGCAAGCGGCAGGTCGGACAACACCTTGACCACCGCACCAATATTTGTTTCCAGCGCATCACGAATCTCGCTTTTCACCGCGAATCGGTTCAATGGAACGGTATATGAATACGGACGCTTCAGCGTTTGGACAAGCGCGTACTGTCCATCAGGTGACGGCGCAAAACTGCGTATTACCCCGATCGCAACCAAATCTGATTTTCCGTCAAGCGATATCCGGGTCACGTCTGAGGCGGCGTAGAAATCGAACAATGCCTCGTCATAAGGGGACTTCAGCAAATCCTGATAAGTGCGCGCGGCATTGCGACGCCCCAGATTTTCCTGCACGGCCGGTCCGACACTAACCCCCGCTGCACGCGGCGGCGCGCCGCGACCTTGCGGAATCAACGCGACCAGCAGGGACTTGCTATCGCCAAACCATGCGAAAGCCCGCCCCATCGCACCGTTGAGCGGCCGCTCGACGATGCGTTTTGCCTGCATGCCATTGGTCAGGTCAACCACCATCAATTCAATGCTGGTTTCACGCACCAATGAAAAAGCAACCCGCTTCCCGTCTGGTGACCAAAGCGCCTCACCAATTCGTGCGTTGGCGGGCAATCCGGCAACAACCCGTTCCGCCCGATCTGAAAGCCTGACAAAACGAATTCCAATTGCGTGGTTGCTGCGGCTTTGGTCGTTGTTGCGTGGATTGATACGAAGCCCGGCAAGTCGCAATTCCGGCTGCGACAGCTCATTTACCGAGGGCAATGCCGGCCGTTCAAGCAACATGATCCAGTCGTTTGTTGGTGCGAGTGATGTCTGCGGGATCAGTGGCGCATCGACCATATCGACCATGGCCTGCGGCGGCAATTGGTAACGCACGGCATCGTTTCCGGCGGCAAGGCCAATATTGGCGGCGGCGGCAAAAAACAGGAACGTGGCAAGCATCCGGAACGAAGCCGGTAAAACGAATTTTGGCATTGTTGATTGGGGTACGTTGCGGGTCAGGGCGATTGACAGACTATATTGTTGTGACCAAATTGGCGGTGCGTCGTTCCGCCAATCGGACGGACGCTTATTTTACTTGTTATATTGTCAGCGTGTATGGCAGTAGCCACCTTTGGCATGGCGACTTGGTCGTAAATGCCGGTTGACATGTTGGTTTGCATTTACCAAAAAACAAGAGTAATGTTGCACCGCAATATGCGTCTACACTCTCCCTTTCGGCCACATTTCGCCATACTCCCCAACACATTAGATTCGTTTAGGCCACTGTTCCGGTTAGCAACTTCGTTTCGATGTGTCCGGATTGGCCGCTCCGCATGGATCCCACAAATAAAAAACTAAGCGCGCTTACCGTTGGCGCAATCGGTGTCGTTTTCGGCGATATTGGTACCAGTCCGCTGTACGCGCTCAAGGAATCTTTCAATCCGGCGCACGGCATCCCGCTTAATCAAGCGACTGTGTTTGGCATTTTGTCGGTCATGTTCTGGGCAATGACCGCGCTGGTCACAGTCAAGTATCTGATGTTCATGATGCGCGCCGATAACAAGGGCGAAGGCGGGATTTTGGCATTGACGGCACTGGCGCAACGTTGCTTTCGAAAAGGCACGCGACGACATTGGTGGGTGGTTGCCCTCGGGATGTTTGGTGCGGCAATGTTTTATGGTGATGCGATTATCACCCC
>JANOEV010000316.1:0-8712 GCA_031413695.1 Burkholderiales bacterium | reverse complement strand
CCACGCCTCGGGCTCGCGCGGACGCTGGGGCGTGGCACCGGCTTTTACCGGACGGGTATCGACCAGCGAACCCGGCAAAAACGCACGGATGCCGTTGATCATGACCGTCAAACCGCCTTTGACCTTGCCGGAAACCATTCCGGTGATGATCGTACCCTTGTCGAGCGCAACGTCAAGGTCATGCCATGCAGAAAGCTTCTTGGCGCGATCGCGCGAAAGCTTGGTGGCACCAAAGCCATCTTCAAATTTCTCAATTGCAACGGTGACAAAGTCGCCCACTTTGACTTCAAGTTCGCCTTTGTCATTCTTGAATTCTTCAATCGGGATCACGCTCTCGGATTTTAATCCGGCGTTAACCACAACGATGTTTTGATCGACGAGCACCACTTCAGCGGTGATCATTTCGCCTTCGCGCATTTCCTGGCGCGTTAGGCTTTCCTCGAACAACGCGGCGAAACTATCAGGCGCGTGGACGGGTTTTGCTGCTTTGACTTTTGTGACGGGTTGGACGGATGCGGACATGAAAACGGGTCTTTCGGGTTAGCTCCCCATCTGGCGATGGCGAGGGTTTATCAAACCAGCACTTTAGGAAAAATGCTGACACTTGGCGTTGTTGTCGGCTTTGCAGAAAAAACTGTTTTAGAACAAACACCTAACAAGACTTAGCGATGACCATCCACCGCTTTGAACCATGTTAGCACCTGTTCGACTGCCTGATCTGCAGAAATCGTTGTTGTATCAAGAAGATACGCATCTTCCATTTTTTTGAGCGGCGCGACCGGACGGCTCATATCGCGCGCATCGCGGATGCGTAATTCCTTGACAACGTCCTCGATTATGGCAGAGATTCCTTTTTGTTTCAACTGGTTAGTGCGTCTTTGCGCCCTCGCCTCTGGGCTGGCTGTCAGGTAAATCTTGAGCTGCGCGTCGGGGAAGATGACCGACCCCATATCCCGACCGTCTGCCACCAGTCCCGGCGGCCGGGCAAACGCCCGCTGGCGCGTGGTAAGTGCCGCCCGAACGGCGGGTACGGCTGCAACTTTTGACGCGTTTTGGCTGGCAGATTCGGCACGAATTGCCTCGGTGACGTCCTGTTCGTCAAGAAACACCGAATCACCGGCAAAACGGATATTCAGGGCATTCGCCACTGCGGCGAGTCCGGCGGCGTCGTCAAATGCCACGCCCCGCTGCAGTGCCGCCAAACTGGTCAGGCGGTACAACGCCCCGGAATCAAGGTAGTGAAACCCAAGTGCAGCAGCCACCTGCTGGGCGACCGTACCCTTGCCTGAGGCGGTCGGGCCGTCGATGGCAATAACGGGAACGTCAGAATCAGGCGGAATTTCCATCATGAAACAATTCCCTGAAATTCAGAAAAAAATGATGGGAATGTCTTTGCGACACATTTTGGGTCGTCGATTGTGACCGGCACACCGGCCAACGAAGCCAAGGAAAAACACATTGCCATCCGATGATCGTCATAGGTATGGATCACGACATTTGGTGTCAAAGCGGGCGGCGGCGCGATCCGGATGTAATCGGCACCTTCTTCGACCATCGCACCGAATTTGCGCAACTCAGTCGCCATGGCGGCAATCCGGTCGGTTTCCTTCACCCGCCAACTCGCAATGTTTCGAATCGTTGTCGCACCATTGGCGAACAGCGCCACGATCCCAATGGTCATCGCCGCGTCTGGAATATGGTTGAAATCCGCATCAATGCCGCGCAACGTTGATCCCGCCGGCCGTCGGGCTTCAACCCAATCATCACCCATCGAGATATCCGCGCCCATTGCGGCAAGCGCTTCGGCAAACTTCACATCACCCTGAATGCTGGTTCTGCCGACGCCCGTAACTCGTACCGGCCCGCCGCCAATGGCGCCCGCCGCCAAAAAATAGGATGCGCTCGACGCGTCACCCTCGACATTAATTTTGCCCGGTGAACGGTACCCCGCTCCCGCGTCGATGGTAAAGGCGCGCCATCCATCGCGGCGCACCAACACACCGAATTGCGCCATCAGGTTCAACGTGATGTCGACGTACGGCTTGGAAATGAGTTCACCAGCCACTTCGACCGTAATTTGGCGCTTGAGCAACGGTAGCGCCATTAGAAGAGCAGACAAAAATTGGCTGGAAACGTCCCCGCGCACCAATACGCGCCCCAAGTCAGTCTGCCGCAGCGGACTGATTTGCAACGGCGGGTACCCCTTGTTTTGCAGATAGGCAATATTTGCACCAAGCGCCGTCAACGCATCAACCAAATCACCGATTGGACGCTCGTGCATTCGTGCAACGCCTGACAGGTTGTAGTGCCCGTTCTGCAGCGCCAGCGCCGCCGTCAGCGGCCTGAACGCGGTACCGGCGTTGCCCAGAAAAATTGTCGCCTTGTTGACGGGAAAGAGTCCGCCACAGCCTTGCACCTGATAGCAATTTTCCGCACCCGGCTCAACCTTGACGCCCAAACTACGCAAGGCGGCGAGCATGACATCCGTATCATCCGACTTCAGCAGATTGTGAACAATGGTCGTGTTTGAGCCGCCCTGCACAATCTCACACAGTGCCGCCAGCAACAACGTCCGATTGGAAATGGACTTAGAGCCGGGCAGCGCGATGACGCCCGCCGCGCGATGCACGGCCGGGATCGACAACTGCGCTGGAAAGGTTGGCATGCCGCTCATGCAGCGTCGTCGTGGAATTGTTCGAAACGACCGCTCGTCCAGCGTTCGCGTGCGTCTTGTGCGCGTTTCATCAAGGCATGCAGTTCTTCACCATTGGACCACGCCAGCATGCCCCTCAAACACACCGCATGAGCAATGAACGCATCGAGTTCGGATAACAATGCCGTACGATTGTTGAGTGCAATATCGCGCCACATTTCAGGATTGGAACTGGCGATCCGGGTGAAATCCCTGAACCCGGAGGCGGCGTTCTCGAACAAGGTGCGCGCATTTGGACGTGACGCCAGTTCGTCGACCAGCACATACGCAAGCATATGCGGTAGGTGGCTGACCGCGGCAAAAACGGCATCGTGTGTCGCGGCCGGCATTTCGACCACGTTTGCGCCCAGTTGACGCCAAATTTCACCGGCCAAGTCGATGGTTTCGGTGGAGTTTTCTGCCAGCGGCGTGAGCACCAGGTTCTTTGCGTTGAATAAATCAATGTCGCCAGCCATCGGTCCATGCTGTTCGCGGCCCGCAATTGGATGGCATGGGACAAACTGGCTGATCTGCTTGCCCAATGTCTGACGTGCGACCGCAATGACATCCTGTTTGGTGCTGCCAACATCAATCAACAGGGTGCTTGCACTCAACACTGGCAAAATTTCGGCAAAGGTGGCGGCCATTTGCCCGACGGGGATCGCGAGCAGCACCAGATCCGCATCAGCCAAGTCGGTCGGTGTCCCGACGCGGTCGATTGCACCACGGGTCACCGATTGCGCAATCGACGTTGGGTTATGGTCGATACCGGTCACGCTGACGGCTGGATATGCCCTTTTCAACGCGAGTGCAAACGAGGTGCCAATCAAGCCAACACCAATAATCACAATCTTGTTCAGCATGCAATATCCGGCAAGACCACTTGTGTGGCGAACCCCTGCGGCAACAACGCCGGACCGAGCCGATGAATTGAATTTTCACCCATGGCGATTCAATTTCACGCGCGCGACATCCAGCGCGGTCAGAAACCGCTCGTTTTGCGGCGCCGTGCCAATCGAAACCCGCAAATAGTCCGGCAACCCGTAGCCGGCAATCGGCCGCACAATCACCCCCTGCGCAAGCAGACCACGGTACACCTCGGCAGCGGCGTCTATCTTAAAGGTGATGAAGTTTCCGTAGGATGGAATGACCATGATGCCGCGCGCGGTGAGTTCGTGCGTCAAAAGCCGCAAACCCTCGTTGTTCACGTGGCGGCTCTCAGCGATAAATTCGTCGTCTGCAAGCGCCGCAACCGCCGCAACCATCGCCAGATGATTCACGTTAAACGGCTGCCGGACACGGTTCATCAGATCAATCAATTCCGGTGCAGCGAGGCCGAAACCGATTCGCAATCCGGCAAGACCATATGCCTTCGACAACGTGTGCGAAATGATCAGATTGGGAAATTCAGCCAGCCAAGGAACGCTGTCATAGGCGTCGGCCGGCTGTAAATATTCGCCATATGCCTCGTCGAGCACAACCAGGACATTTTTTGGCACAGCCTTGAGAAAGGCATGCAGTGCGGCCGCGTCAACAAAGGTCCCTGTTGGATTGTTCGGATTTGCCAGGAACACAATTTTTGTATCCGCCCGAATTGCGCCGCACATGGCGGGCAAATCGTTGCCGAAATGGCGTGCAGGCACTTCGATTCCGGTTGCGCCAACGGCCTGTGTGGCGAGCGGATAAACCGCAAATGCGTGCTGGGAATAGACGGCCGAGTCACCCTGGTGCATGAAGGTTCGGGCCGCGAGTTCGAGAATGTCATTCGAACCGTTGCCGAGAATAATTTGTGCCGGGTCCACGTTGAACTTGGCAGAAATTGCAGCCTTGAGGGCATAACCGCCACCGTCCGGATAAAGCGCTAGATCGTTAAGCGCAGCCTGAATCGCCGCGACCGCTTTTTTGCTTGGACCAAGCGGATTTTCATTTGATGCCAGTTTTACGATGTCGGCCTCGTTGAGGCCGAGTTCGCGCGCGACATCGGAGATTGGTTTGCCGGGTTGGTAGGCGGCAATGCTGCGGATATAGCCGGGAGCAAGTTCGGATAGGTTCATATTGGGAAAATTAAGTGCATGCCAGACATCTGGCGGGAACGACAAATTTCAGTGAGCAGCACCCTGTACCCGTAAGAGATCGTACCGCTTCAATCGGGACGGCACGCATTTATCGAGCGTCAGATTACAGCGACCGGATAAGAACCCAGAACCTTTACGTAGCCTGCGATTTTGCGCAATTCAACCAATGCTTCTGCAACATTGGCGTCCTCGGCATGACCGTCAATGTCAACAAAAAACAAGTACTCCCAAATCGCCACTTTTGACGGACGCGACTCGAACTTGGACATTGAGACACCACGATTTGCAAACGGCGTCAGCATTTCATAGACCGCACCGGAGCGGTTTGGTGCGGACAGCACCAGTGACGTTTTGTCCTTGCCGGTGGCCTTCGGCTCATAGTTACCCATGACCAGGAAGCGTGTGGTGTTATTCGGCTCGTCCTCGATGTTTGACGCGAGCAGTGTCAATCCGTAGTGGGCGGCAGCCATTTCGCCCGCAACCGCCGCTGTGAACGGTTCCAATGACGCGCGACGTGCCGCTTCCGCATTGGAAGCCACCGAAATGCGCTCCGCGTTGGGTAGATTGACGTTCAACCATTCATGACACTGTGCAAGTGACTGTCCGTGCGAAAACACTTTTTGAATATTACCCAGCGGCGTGAGATCGGCTGCCATCAAGTGATGATGGATCCGCACCAGCACCTCGCCGCAGGTCTTTAACGGGGTTTGTGGCATGAGGTCAAGTGAACGACCCACCGCGCCCTCCGTGGAATTCTCAACCGGTACGATACCGAAATCACACGCGTTGGATTCGACATTACGGTAGACCTCATCAATCGACGCCTGCGGTTTGAGCTCGGCGCCTTCGCCAAAGTGCTTTTTGGCGGCAAGTTCGCTGAAGGTGCCCTGCGGCCCCAGGTACGCGACGGTAATCGGACGTTCAAGCGCCAGACACGCGGACATGATTTCGCGGAATAATCGCGCCACAACCTCATCCGGAAGCGGGCCGGTATTCATTTGTTTTATCCGGCGCAACACGTCTGCCTCGCGCTCCGGTCGATAGGCCTGACCGGCCTTGCGCGAACCAACCTTCCGCGCCAATGTCGCACGCGCATTGAGCTGGGTCAGGATATCGACATCAAGCGCGTCGATTGCGGCACGAAGTTCTGAGAGATCATTGGGGTCATGCGTCATGTTGTCATTTTAGCCTGATGGTCAGCGCCCCTGGCGCCGACCTGACCGGGTTATTCGTAGGCACCCTGAAATTGGATCATGTAACGAGTCAACGCTTCGACGGCATCCATTGGAACAGCATTGTAAATTGAAGCGCGCATGCCGCCGATGGCCTTGTGTCCTTTGAGCCCGGATAACCCAGCTGCATTGGCGCCATCCAGAAACGCCAGATTCAACGACTCGTCACGCAAAAAAAATGTCAC
This sequence comes from Burkholderiales bacterium, assembly GCA_031413695.1. Classification (GTDB taxonomy): domain Bacteria; phylum Pseudomonadota; class Gammaproteobacteria; order Burkholderiales; family Usitatibacteraceae; genus UKL13-2. The sequence continues at coordinate 2,528 of JANOEV010000316.1, read as the reverse complement.
GTTCATTCGCGAACGATCTGCGACGTCAACATGGTTGATATAAAAGCCACACGATTGGTCGATGGTGCTGTAAAGCAATGTCGCCTTTTCAATGTTGCGCTTTTCAATCGCCACCAGGCCACCCTGCTGAATCAACCATTTGAAGGTAAGTCCGGCGAGATAAACGGCAAAGGTGGGCGGCGTATTCAGCATCCAGTCACTTGCCGCCTGTTGTGTGTAGTCAAAAACCGACGGCGTCAACGGATGTGGATGCCCAAGCAGATCCTCGCGTACGATAACCAACGTCAATCCAGATGGGCCGATATTCTTCTGTGCTCCGGCGTAGATGCACCCAAATTTTGCGACGTCAACCGGACGCGACAAAATGTGGGAAGACATATCGGCGACCAGCGGGACCCCATCACTGATGTCGGGGGTCCAGAAGTACTCAACGCCCTGAATGGTCTCGTTGGTGCAAATATGCCGAAACGCCGCGTCCTGATTGGATTTCCAGACAGTTTGCTTGGGCACATAAGTGAAATTGCGGACTTCGGCGGAGGCGATGACGTCGACTTTGCAATATTTTCCGGCCTCCTTGATGCCCTGCGCCGACCAATGGCCGGTGTTGACATAGTCGGCACGGGTCTTTCCGCGCAGCAAATTCATCGGCACAATTGAAAACTCGCCCTTGCCACCACCCTGCAAAAACAGCACCTTGTAGTTGGCCGGAATGCACAACAGTGTGCGCAGGTCGCGGTCAACTTCAGCCGCCAGCTCCATAAAGACTTTGCCGCGGTGGCTCATCTCCATCACCGACATACCGGTGCCCTTGTAGTCCAATAATTCGGCCTGCGCCCATTCGAGCACTTCGGTTGGGAGCGCGGCGGGACCGGCTGAAAAATTAAAAACGCGTGCCATTATTTTGCAGGACTGACAGCCTTCGTTTTTCCACCCTTCGCAACGGCTTGCTTCGCGGTGTTCGCAATAATCTCGTTCATCATGGGCGCACTTAACGTCATCATTTCCGGCATTGTCTCTTGCATCATGCGGGGAGCCGTCGTCAACATTTTTTTGCCGGCTTCACTCTTGTAAAACGCCGTAATTTGCCTGATTTCAGCAATCGAAAATAGCCTGCCGTAGGCGCGTGACATGATGTCTTCCATACCACCGACAATTTTCGGGTCGGAATAGAGCTCGGCAATTTTTTGCATCGACGTCGCCATTGACGCATTTGCTTCTTCGCGGATTTTTGCCTGCTCTTCTGGTGGCAAGGTCAACGACAGTTGCGTAGTCGTTTGCGCAATCGCCTGCGGGACAGCCTGAATCATGCCATTCGCCATTTGCGACATTGTTTGCTTAAAGTTGATCGCCTCAAGCATCTCCGCCAGTGCGGCCTTTTTCTCGTCGCTCAACGCCTCGGCGGCAGGGGTTTGCGCGTAAGCGTTGAAAGCGACAGCCGCAATCGCGGCAATGAAGCATTTCTTGATCATGTTTGTTCCGCGTCTTCCTCGTCAGATTCGGCGACTTTTTGCAGCCCGGACAATTTGGTACCTTCATCCAGGTTGATCAACGTGACGCCCTGCGTAGAACGACCCATTTCACGGATCTGGGTAACCTTGGTCCGGATCAGCACGCCGGCGGTTGTGATCATCATGATTTCGTCCTCGGGCCGGACCAGTACCGCCGCAACTACCTTGCCGTTGCGGGCGGAGGTTTGGATGGCGATCATGCCCTGTGTTCCACGTCCGTGGCGTGTGTATTCGGTGATTGCGGTTCGTTTGCCATAGCCGAATTCGGTTGCGGTCAACACGGAATCTTCTTCGTTCTGTGCCACCAGCATTGAGATTACTTTGCCGCCCTTGGCCAGATTCATGCCACGCACGCCGCGCGTATCACGACCCATGGAGCGGACATCCGACTCCTCAAAGCGAACCGCCTTACCCTCGTTTGAAAACAACATCACGTCGTATTTGCCATCGGTAATCGCAACGCCGATCAGCGAGTCACCTTCGTCCAGCGCGATGGCAATAATGCCCGCCTTGCGCGGGTTGCCAAAGTCCGACAGCGCGGTTTTCTTGACCGTCCCCTCGGAGGTGGCAAAAAACACGTAGCGATCGTCACGGAATTCTTGGACTGGCAATACGGTTGAAATTTTTTCGTCCGCCTGTAACTGCAACAAATTCACGATCGGCTTGCCGCGCGAGCCGCGCGAGCCTTGCGGAATCTCGTAGACCTTCAACCAATGCACGCGCCCTTTGTTTGAGAAACACAACACGTAGTCATGGGTCTTGGCGATAAACAGGTTTTCGATGAAATCATCTTCTTTGGTCGCCGTCGCCTGCTTGCCGCGTCCGCCGCGTTTTTGTGCGCGATAGTCGGCAACCGGCTGGTATTTAATGTACCCGGCGTGCGACATGGTCACGACGACGTCTTCGTTGGCGATCAAATCCTCAATCGACATTTCCTGGCCATTGGCCACGATTTCCGAACGACGTTTATCACCAAACTGACTCTTGATCTCTTTCAGCTCAGCGGCGATGATGACTGTC
>JANOEV010000315.1:0-1649 GCA_031413695.1 Burkholderiales bacterium | reverse complement strand
CGTTGAAGGTACCGACATTTACAAGGGCACCACCGATGTGGTGGTGTGTGACGGGTTTGTCGGTAACGTCATGTTAAAAGCTTCCGAGGGAATCTCCAAAATGATGGGGGATTTTTTGAAGGAAGAATACAAAAAGAACATATTCCGCAAGCTGATGGCGCTGGTTTCATTGCCGGCGCTGAACGGTTTCAAACGACGCCTCGACCCGCGCCAATACAACGGCGCGGCGCTATTGGGATTGAAGGGCATCGTGGTTAAAAGCCATGGTTCAGCCGACGCTTTTTCGTTTGGTCACGCAATTCAGCGCGCAAAATCAGAAGCCGAACACGGCCTGTTGGCGAGCATCAGCACGGAGATTGAGCGGCTGCATAACGAAGGCCTGCTGAACCCGGGCAAACCCGCTGCCGAATAGATCATGCGGGCTATTATTTGATGACTACATTTGCGCGCATCGTCGGGACCGGCAGCTACCTGCCGGACAAACTGGTCACCAACAATGACCTCGCCAAAATCGTTGATACCAACGATGAGTGGATATATTCGCGCACCGGTATTCGTGAACGCCACTATGCAGCCGAGGACCAGAATGCAAGTGATCTGGCGTTGATTGCCTCACAGCGTGCCATGAAGGCGGCGCGTGTACACGCCGACGACATTGACCTGATTATTGTCGCGACCTCGACGCCAGACATGGTGTTCCCCTCGACCGCGTGTATTTTGCAAGACAAACTCGGCGTCAAGGAAGCCATTGCATTTGATGTGCAGGCGGTGTGCGCCGGTTTTGTTTATGCCCTGTCGACTGCGGAAAAATTCATCGCCACCGGCGGCGCCAAATGTGCGTTGGTGGTCGGCACCGAGGTATTTTCGCGCATTCTGAACTGGCAGGATCGTTCCACCTGTGTGTTGTTTGGTGACGGCGCCGGCGCGGTAATCGTAACGGCGTCAACCGAGCCCGGCATTTTGTCGACCCATCTGCACGCCGACGGCAGTTACCGCGACGCGTTGTGCGCCCCTGGTACCGTTCAAAATGGCCAGGTTCGCGGCAGCCCGGTGTTAACCATGGACGGCGGTGCGGTTTACAAATTTGCCGTGAAGGCATTTGAAGACGTGGCGTGGGAAGCGTTACACGCCAACGGGTTGCAGCCCGACGCCATTGACTGGTTTGTTTGTCATCAGGCCAACCAACGCATCATCATGCATGCCGCGCGGAAATTAAAAATGCCGGAAGAAAAGGTCATTTTGACCGTCGATAAACACGGCAACACGTCGGCCGCCTCGATCCCGCTGGCGCTAGATGTTGCGGTTCGGGAGGGAAAGATCAAACCCGGTCAGAAGGTATTGATGGCGGCGCTTGGCGGTGGTTTTGCCTGGGGCGCCGCGCTGGTCAAATGGTAGCGGGCGCACAATGACAAAATTTGCAATCACATTCGCCGGACAGGGTTCACAGTCGCCGGGCATGATGGCCAATCTCATCGATATGCCGGTGGTCAAACACACCTTTGAAGAAGCGTCTGCCATTTGCAAGAGGTCGATATTGAGAATGGCAGACGCTTCTTCAAAGGTGTGTTTGACCACCGGCATATCGATGAGATTGGCCATCATGCCCGGCGACTGTGAACCCTGTCCGGCGAATGTGATTGCAAATTTTG
>JANOEV010000314.1:0-2335 GCA_031413695.1 Burkholderiales bacterium | reverse complement strand
CGAGGAGGTGGCGGAAGTTGTCGATGACAGTTTCACTGGCCGCTTGAAGAAAACCCTAAACAAAAAGATTTTTTAATCGTGCGTTTTACAATTTTTCAGGACAGCCATATCGGCGGGCGCAAGTCCAATCAGGATCGCCTCGCTTATTCGTATTCGAAGGACGTCTTGTTGTTGGTCATCGCCGACGGTATGGGCGGCCATGCGCGCGGCGAAATTGCGGCAGAGGTTGCGGTCAACACCATGACCAACCGCTTTCAGCAGGAAGCGCGTACGACGCTGCGCCGACCGAAAGAATTCCTTGAGTCGGCGATTCACTCAGCGCACCGCGCCATTGTTGCCTTTGCCGATCAGCACGACATGCTCGAGTGCCCACGCACCACCATCGTTGGCTGCATTGTGCAAAACGGCAAAGCCTGCTGGGCGCATTCGGGAGACTCACGGCTTTATTGCGTACGCGATGGCAAAATCGCGGCCGCCACCGCAGATCATTCACGAGTGCGGCAGTTGATCGATGCAGGCGTCATCACTGAAGCACAAGCGGCGGTGCATCCGGACCGCAATAAAATTTATAACTGTCTGGGCGGCGTCTTGCCGCCAACCGTAACACATTCGGAAGAATGGGTGCTCAAAGTGGGCGACACCTTGTTGCTATCCACCGATGGCTTCTGGGGGCCGCTCAGTGCCGATTTCATCGCCGCCAAATTACAGCGCGAAGATATTCTCACGCTGGTGCCAAAGCTGCTGGATGAAGCAGAACGCAAAGCGGGTCCCGAGTCTGACAATCTCTCCGTCATTGGCCTCACTTGGGAACGCCAGGAAGAAGAGCCTGCGGCATCCACCATTACGGTGACGGAGCCGATGGAAGGGTTTACCACTTCGTCCATGAATAGCGTCCAGCAGACCGCCGCATTCAAAGACGACATTTCCGACGAAGATATTCAAAAGGCGATTTCGGAAATTCAGGACGCGATCAAGAAAGCGCCGAAGTAACTTTCTGAACGCACTTACGTATTTACGTACAACGCATTTGCTTTTTACCATTGACGGAAACCCATGCCACGCTCATTGAACCGCTGTGCCGACCAGTTGCGTCCGGTAGTCATCACCCGCCATTTCACGAAACACGCCGAAGGCTCAGTGCTCATCGCGATGGGCGATACCAAGGTGCTTTGCACCGCCAGTATCGAAGAGCGCGTGCCGCCCCACAAGAAAGGCAGTGGCGAAGGCTGGGTAACGGCAGAGTACGGCATGTTGCCGCGTTCAACCAACACTCGCTCCGACCGCGAAGCCGCGCGCGGCAAGCAGACTGGCCGCACACAGGAAATTCAGCGCCTCATCGGCCGTTCACTGCGTTGCGTGGTGGACTTGAAAAAACTCGGCGAGCGCCAGATCACGCTCGACTGCGACGTGCTGCAAGCTGATGGCGGCACACGTTGCGCCTCGATCACGGGCGCGTTTGTGGCACTTCATGATGCAGTTTCGGTATTGTTGGCGAAAGGCCTGCTCAAAGAAACGCCGATCACCGATTCCATCGCCGCCATTTCCGTAGGCATTGGCGCAGCCGGGCCGTTGCTTGATCTTGATTATGTTGAAGATTCGACCTGCGAAACCGACATGAATGTGGTGATGACCGGCGCGGGAAAATTTGTGGAGATTCAGGGGACGGCGGAGGGCGTGCCGTTTTCTCGCACTGATATGGAGGCGTTGGTGGGATTGGCGGAAAAGGGAATATCGACGTTGATTTCGGCGCAGAAAATTGCATTGACCCGATAGCATCAAATTGACATGTGCACGTTAGCGGTCATTCTGCGTGTGATTAGTTTTATTTCAGGTTCGGTGACCGTTTGACAATGCCAAGGTTGCCCGGCATCGCAAAAGGCTAGTGTCGCAACCTCTCGCAAACCTTGGACTCCACCTGCCCCGCGATGACGAAACATTAAACTCATGCATCGGCGCGGCTTCTGGCGGCAAAATGCCCGTGAAAGCCCGCCAACAATAGAGTTTCATGCTTTGTTGACGGAGGCAACTGCTAACCAAATCCCGACAACAAAAAGCCTACATAAGCGGGCTGGTAGCGTCTCAATTTGAAATTACGATATGCTAATGGGTGTAGCCCCCGTGCATTGGGTTTGGAATCCAATGCCCATAGTTTTCTCAAGATATCCCGCTAGGCTTTGGACGGCTTTGCGGATTAGGGTCGAGAGTACGCTATGGTGGGGGCTAATTTTTTAGGCGATTTTCTGCCACAACAGCGACCCTTACTGCATAGGTCGCAGATTCAATCGTTGGAACTCCTCAAAACGGAATATCGTCATCCATATCATCAAACTTCGCG
>JANOEV010000313.1:0-8530 GCA_031413695.1 Burkholderiales bacterium | reverse complement strand
GAGGAGTTGGGCATTCCGGCCAAACGCGTGGTTGAAACCAACGAGTATCTGGAAACCATTTACCCGAACATTTTTGCCTGCGGCGATGTCGCTGGGCCGTACCAATTCACCCATACCGCCGCACACATGGCGTGGTACACGGCGGTCAACGCGTTGTTCGGCACGTTTAAAAAATTCAAGGTCGATTATTCGGTGGTGCCATGGGCAACCTTTACCGACCCGGAAGTCGCACGTGTCGGTTTGAACGAACAAGAGGCGCGCGAGAAGGGTATTGAACACGATGTGCATGTTTACGGCATCGATGATCTGGACCGCGCCATTGCCGACGGTGAAGCGCATGGATTTGTCAAAGTCATCACACCCAAAGGCTCGGACAAGATTTTGGGGGCAACCATTGTCGGCGAACACGCCGGTGATCTACTGGTCGAGTTTGTCGCGGCAATGAAACACGGCTTCGGTCTCGAGGGCATTCTTGCCACCATCCACACCTATCCAACACTTGGTGAGGCCAACAAGTTTGCCGCGGGTGTTTACAAACGCTCGACCGCAACCGTCGGCAAACTGGCGGTTGGCAAGGCGCTGAACGACTGGACCCGTGGCGAGGGCAGTTTTGGCACACTGCTGTCGAACGTGGTGGCGCTGGTGGTTTCGCCGGACAACACGCCGGCGTATCCAAAACAAGCGGCACATCATTGATGTCGGGGGCGATATGAAACGACTATGGGTTACCATCAGCGCCATTTGGTTAGCGTGTGCATCAGGTTTGATCAGCGCACAGGCGTTTGACCATTCCCACGCCGGCTTCACCACGCTGCTCAAAAAACACGTGGTGGTGATCGACGGCGGCAAGTCGTCACAGGTGCGTTACGCCGAATTGCAAAAGGAACGCGCCGCATTGCAAAGCTATCTTGGTGGCTTGTCCGCCGTGCGCGAGAGTGATTTCAACCGCTGGTCGAAACCGCAACGCATGGCGTTCTTGATCAATGCTTACAACGGCTTCACGCTTGAGTTGATGCTGCAAAATTATCCGGTCAAGTCGATCAAGGATATCGGTGGCACGTTTGACAATCGCTGGAAGCGTAAATTCATCAAGCTGTTGGGTCAGGAATATTCACTCGACCGGATCGAACATGAAACGCTTAGGGCACCCGGCGCCTACAACGAACCACGTGTGCACTATGCCGTCAATTGTGCATCGATTGGTTGCCCGGCGATACGCGAAGAAGCGTTTGTCGCCGAGCGGCTCGACAAACAACTCGAAGAGCAGGCGGTACGGTTTTTGTCTGACCGCTCACGCAACCGTTACGCCAACGGCAAACTTGAGGTGTCGATGATATTCAAGTGGTTTGCCGAAGACTGGGAACAAGGTTTTACCGGCTTTGACGGCAAAACCCTGGCGATCAAGTCACGTGAAGACTATTTTGCACGCTACGCAAAATTGCTTGCCGACAACCCTGTCGATCAACAAAAAATCGCCGAGGGCAAGGCCGGCATTGGTCACCTCGACTACGACTGGTCGATCAACGACAAAAAATGAAAGTCGCCATTTGGCCGACGTCTCCGGTCAATAATGGCTGGAAATGCCCGCCCTTATTGGTGATTTGCGGCGGGCGTCCGGGCATAGTCCGTGACTAGAATGTTGTATGTCCCTGTCAATCATCATTCCGGTTTTTAACGAAGCCGCCAACATCGCCGCCACGTTATCACCGTTGCAGCCGATGCGTTCGCGCGGCGTTGAAGTGATCGTCGTCGATGGCGGTAGCAGCGATGACACGCTCAAGCTGGCCGCGACGCATTGTGACGCGGTGATTACAAGCGACAAGGGTCGTGCCACACAAATGAACGCCGGCGCGGCGGCGGCCACACACGACACCCTGCTTTTTTTACACGCCGACTCGCTGCTGCCCGCCGATGCGGACCGCTTGATTGCCACGGCGTTGGCAGCCGATGGCGGCTGGGGACATTTCACTGTCGACATTGCCGGTGCACACATGATGTTGCCGGTGATTGCGTGGTTCATGAACCATCGCTCGCGCCTGAGCGGCGTGGCGACGGGCGACCAGGGAATATTCGTCACACGCGAACTGTTCACACAAATTGGCGGCTTCCCCGCACAGCCATTAATGGAAGATGTCGAGATCACATCACGGCTCAGAAAAATAGTCCCGCCGGTCCAAATAGGCGAGGCAATCATCACCTCCGGACGGCGCTGGGAAAAATACGGCGTGTGGCGCACCATTCTGACCATGTGGCGCATCCGTCTTGCCTATTTTTTTGGCACGCCACCCGCACAGCTGCACCGGCAGTACTATGGCCGCTGACATGGACGGTGATACTGCCATTCTGATTTTTGCCAAGGCACCACAACCCGGCGCGGTCAAGACACGACTGATTCCGGCACTTGGCGCAGAAGGCGCGGCGATGCTGCATACCGCGCTGGTCGAACGTGTGATCACTTGCGCGGCATCAACATCGTTTGACGTGGTGTTGTGTTGCGCGCCGGACGTTGAACATCATTTTTTTGAAGATTGTGCGGAAGACTTTGATATCGCGCTGGCCAACCAGCTGTCCGTTGATAATCTCGGCGCGCGCATGCTGCATAGCCTTGACGAGGCGCTGGCCGAATGGCCGCAGATCTTGCTGGTGGGTGCCGACTGTCCGGCGTTCACCAAAAAACATCTGCTGGACGCCGCCGCGCAACTGCGGACACACGATTGTGTACTGACCCCGGCAGAAGATGGCGGCTATGTTTTGATCGGCGCCAAACGCACCGCGCCGACCATGTTTGACAAAGTCGATTGGGGCACCGATCAGGTGATGGCGCAGCAACGCACGGCACTGACAAAGGCCGGCCTCAGCTGGCACGAGACCGCCACCCTGTGGGACGTTGATTTGCCGGCAGATTTGCCACGGCTGCAAACACTCAAACCACCCCTGGAATTTTTCTGGCCAACATGACACGCCTGTTTGTTCTCGAATTGACCGTCGCAATGTTATCCGGCCTGACCGGTGCGGGCCAGGCGCGTGCGACGCCAGTGCCGAATCCGCCAAACGCGCCGACCCAAATCTCGTCGCTCAAACCGGGTGGGCCGCTCGATCCCGGATATCGCCGGCTGACCATCCCCAAGGTCCGGCACAATACGTTTTCGCTCGTCGACGACACGGGAACAACCGTGCTGAAAGTCGAATCTGATGATTCAGCGGGCAGCATCGGACTGCCGTTCAGCGTTGACGCAAAAATCACGCCGCTGATGTCGTGGCGCTGGAAGGTCAACCGGGTGCTCGACAAGGCCGACATCAATACCAAACTGGGTGACGACTATGCAGCGCGCGTATATGTGTTGTTCGATGTACCGCTCGCCAGCCTGTCGTTCACCGACCGCACCAAGATCCGGCTCGCGCGAATGGTCGCCGGTGACGATGTGCCGACTGCGGCGATTTGTTATGTATGGGACAACAAGTCGGCGATTGGTTACAACCGCTGGAGTCCGTTCACCAATCGCGTCCGGAAAATTGTGCTGCAATCCGGCAATACACACGCCAACCAATGGATGAGCGAAACACGCGATGTTGCCGCAGATTTCCGGGCCGCGTTTGGCATCGAACCGCCGCGCATCATCGGTGTAGCCATTGGCAACGACTCAGACCAGACCGATGAAAAGGTCACCACCTGGTTTGGTGATGTTGTCTTCAAGGCGCCGGCACAGTAACGGCGCGGGGGCGACAACTATTCGGGCCGGTCGCGCGCCACGCGCTCGAGATATGCAATGAGCGTGTTTGCGCCGAGCGGCTTGGCCATCACCAACAGCGTATGACGCAGATCGCCGAGCGCATAGTTGTCACGCGCTCGCACCTGCGCATAGCCGCAACGCCGCCAAAACATTTCACCGCGCCGGTTACCGGATGCCACCCCGAGTCGCAACCAACGCGCACCCTGCTGTTGCATCCAGTGTTCAAGCGCCTGATAAAAATGCCCGCCGATACCGCTGCCGTGGCGTGATTCGGCAATTATAAAAAAACCGATATGCCAGACGTCTTTGGCAAACAAATCCGAAACAATGTCAGCCACGCCGATCAAATGACGGTCAACGTCGACCAGCCCAATCATCAATTTTTTGTTCATCGAAAATTCAGGCGGCGGCAAATCGTGAAAGTCGTCGTGTGCCTCGGTCGGGTGCGGTGCACGGCCCATCACCAGTTGGCTGTAGCCCGGGTTGGCGTTGTAAAAAGCCTGCAACGCGGGTATGTCGTCAACGGTCAGCTCGACCAGCGTGTGGCGTTCGATCGCCGCAACGACCAGCCGATCAGATGGAATCGGGCGGTTCACTGAAATATTGCCGGGCCGCGATAGTTGTACGTAGACCTACGCGTCAACCGGCCAGCGCGGCTTTTTGTGCGCCAATCAGGCGGCTGATACCGGCTTCGGCCAACGCCAGCAATTGATCCGACTGCGCGCGGGTAAACGGCACACCCTCCGCCGTCCCCTGAATTTCGATAAATGTTCCGGCGCCGGTCATCACCACATTCATGTCGGTCTCGCAGGTCGAGTCTTCGCTGTAATCAAGATCGAGCAACACACTCTCGCCGTGCAGACCAACCGACACCGCCGCAACGGCGTCGCGAATCGGCGTTTCCTTGAGCAGGCCTTTTTTCATCAGCACCGACACGGCATCCGTCAGCGCAATGAACGCGCCGGTGATTGCCGCGCAGCGGGTGCCGCCATCGGCCTGGATCACATCACAATCGAGCACGATTTGCCGCTCGCCCAACTTTTTTAAGTCGACCACTGCGCGCAGGCTGCGGCCGATCAACCGCTGAATTTCCTGTGTACGGCCGGTCTGTTTGCCGCGTGCGGCCTCGCGGTCCGATCGGGTGTTGGTCGAACGCGGCAACATGCCGTATTCAGCCGTGACCCAACCTTCACCGGAGTTTTTTTTGTGCGGCGGCACCCGCTCTTCGACACTCGCCGTGCACAGCACCTTGGTGTCACCGACAGCGATCAACACCGCGCCTTCGGCGTGTTTGGTGTAGTGACGGGTAATGGTGATCGGGCGTAGATCGTTGGCGGTGCGATTAAATGAGCGTGGCATGGGGATGTGGTCTATTTAAGGATGAAATGGCGTCGATCGGGCGATCAGATATTGGTGGACGACAGGCGCAATCGAACGCACAAACGGCTTGTTGCATCGCGCCTCAGCGCCCGACGTTTTTAATGGCTTTTTGAATCTCCGCGATCGCCTTTTCAATTTCGTCGTCTGAAATTTCCTCCTTTAAACCATCGGTTTGCTGGACGGTCTTGGCGGAGGTGGCAAATCCTTCGATCGGTTCGGTGATGGTAACACTCGAGGCCGGTTCGTCCTCCTCCTGTCTTTCCCAGGTCAGCGCCACCACCGACAGGTTGTCCGAATCGGCACCGGCTTTGCGCTCGGCCTCTTCCATCAGCTTGGGCACCAGCGACAACACATCTTCGCGGTCCACCTTGGCGGCGATAAAATCCGCGCTGAGCGGACCCCAGAACCCGTCGGTCGAAATCCAGATGCCGTCACCGACCTGCAGCGGCCACTCTTCGGAATGGGTGATGGTGGGCGGCAACACGCCGCCCAGACAGTTATAAATTTTGTTGCGGTCGGGATGCACCGCCGCTTGCGCCGGGGTCAAAATGCCGGCGTCGATCATTTGTTGCACGCGCGAATGATCGCTGGTGGCGGTGGCCAGTCGGCCGGCGCGGAACAGGTACAGACGCGAGTCACCAACGTGCGCCCACACCGCCTTGCCGTGTTGAATCACCACGGCAACAATGGTCGTGCGCGGACATTCGAGCATGTCGTTTTTATCGGCAAAGGCGACAATCGCACGGTGCGCCGCCTGAATGGCGGTGTCGAGAAATTCTTTCGGCCGGCGCAGCGCCGTGCGCGCCTCGACCTGAAACCGGTTGTTGATGGTGTTGACGGCAATTTCGGCGGCGAGCTCACCGCGCGCGTGACCGCCCATGCCATCGGCAATCACCATCAGCAGCACATCTTTTGAATACGAATAGGCGAGCCGGTCCTGGTTGGTCTTGCGGCCACCGATATGACTTTCCTGAAAGATGGTGAAGCGCATGGTCAGAAGATCTTCCTGTTCAGCGTGGCTTTGACGCGACTGGTAAAGGTCGATTCCATCGCCCCGGTTTCAGCTTCGACGCGCCATTCAGTTGAATCTTTCATCAACGCTTTTTGCAATTCAAACGCCGACTGCGGACGCGCCATATGGTCGAGTTGCAGACACCAGTCGACGATATCGTAAAGATCCTCCGAATACGCACTTTTGGCGAGCCCCCGCAGCGGTTCCATGCGGTCGTGTTCCTCGCGCTCGTTTGACGGCTGCGGATGAATGCCGCCGATGCAGTTGTACATGGTCGCACCGATGGCGTAGATATCGGTCCACGGCCCCATTTGTTCGGGGTTGCGATACTGCTCGGTCGAGGCATAGCCGGCGGTGTACATCGGCCGTAACTTTGGCGCATCGGTGGTCAGCGTCTGGCGCGCGGCGCCAAAATCGAGCAACACCGGCTTGCCTTCCATGGTGATGTAGATGTTGGCCGGCTTGATATCGAGGTGCAACAACTTGTTGGCGTGCACCTCGCGCAAACCGTTCAACAGATGCGTGAACATGCGGCGGATAAACGCCTCGGAAAATTCATGGCGATGGCGCTGGATGTGAAATTGCAGCGTGCGGCCACGCACGAATTGCATGACCATGTACACAGTTTCATTGGCGCGGAAAAAATTCTCAACACGGATGATGTTGGGGTGCGAAATCAGCGCCAGCGAACGGCCTTCTTCAAAAAAACATTTCAGGCCGTGGCGAAATACCGCCAGATTTTCTTCAGCGCTGACACCCACATCCGACCCCCCGGATCGCACCACCAGCGCGGCGGGCAGGTATTCCTTGATTGCGTACGGTGTGTTGTTCTCGTCATGCGCCAAATAGACAATCGAAAAGCCGCCCGATGAGAGCACCTTTTGAATCGTGTAGTTGTTCAGTTGGTAGCCTTCCGGCAACGGCTGATTGTTTTGTGACGCCATGATTCCGCTTCATCAGGGGTGACGCAAGAGTCTTTGCCGCAATCCAGAGGGCAGTGACCGTAAGTTATAATTGTGCCTCAAACCGCCCTGCAAGACACGCCCGTCGCATAATCGTGTTTTGCCCGCTTCCCCTCGGACGTTCAACCCTATTCTCGGGCACCTGCAATATGGCTCAACCTGTCAAAAGCATGACCGGCTTTGCGGCGGTCACCCGTGACGTCACCGGCGGCCGGATTGCCATTGAACTCAAATCGGTCAACCACCGCTACCTTGAATTTCAAACGCGCATGTCGGAAGAAATTCGCAGCCTCGAGGGCGCGATGCGCGAGCAACTCGCCGCGGCACTGACACGCGGCAAGGTTGATTGCCGGGTCACGTTGACCAACGACGCCACACAAACCGCAACCAAACCAAGCCCGTCCGCGCTCGCCGCCCTGATGGCGACACAGGCGGAAATTCTTGCGACGTTTGACGCGCGGCCATTGTCGGTTTGGGAAATCATGCATGCGCCCGGCGTGATGGCCGCCACCGAAATGACCGCCGAAAGCATCAAGGAGCCGCTGTTGTCGCTGTTTGGCGACGCCGTGGCGGAGCTCGATGCGACGCGGGTGCGCGAAGGTGAAAAACTGGCGCAGATGTTGATCGAGCGGCTCGACGGCATCGACCGCCTGACCAAACAGGTTGCACCGCTCATTCCGCAAATGGTGCAATCCTATGAAGACAAATTGAAGCAAAAGATTGCTGACGCCAACCTGAGTGCCGCCAGTGACGACCGACTGAAGCAGGAAGTGGTGTTGTTTGCCTCGCGCATTGACATTGCTGAAGAACTCAACCGACTCGGCGCACACACCACCGAGGTACGGCGCGTGCTCAAAGGTGGCGGGGCCATCGGCAAGCGTCTGGATTTTCTGATGCAGGAGTTGAATCGTGAATCCAATACCCTCGGCTCAAAATCCGTTTCCGCCGAATCGACCAAAGTGTCGATTGAGTTGAAGGTGTTGATCGAGCAAATGCGTGAACAAATCCAGAATATCGAGTGACCATATGATGGGTTGTCTTTTTACCGTGGTGGCACCGTCGGGCGCCGGCAAATCCAGCCTGATTGGCGGACTGGTTGAACGCGATCCATCGATCCGGCTTTCTGTCTCTTACACCACCCGCCCGCCACGTCGCGGCGAGGAAGAGGGCCGCGAATATCATTTTGTGACCCGCGAGAAATTCGAGGCGCTGATTAAACAGGGTGAGTTTCTGGAATACGCCGAGGTCTATGGCAATTTCTACGGCACTTCCAAAAAATGGATCGAGGAAACGTGTGCGACCGGTGCAGATGTGTTGCTTGAAATTGACTGGCAGGGCGCGCGGTCGGTCAAAAAGATCTTCCCTGGCATGGTTTATATCTACATCCTGCCACCGTCGATTGAAGAACTCGAGCGGCGACTGATAAAGCGCGCAAAAGACTCGCC
>JANOEV010000312.1:0-3051 GCA_031413695.1 Burkholderiales bacterium | reverse complement strand
CCTCCCGAACCCGATTGATGTTCCCCCGATGCAGGGCCAGGACAGCGAGGGCAAGCCGGTTGAGGCTGTCGTGAGCGACAAGGCCAAGCTCGCCGGTCTAGCCTTCAAGCTCTGGAACGATCCCTTCGTCGGCCGGCTCGTGTTCTTCCGCGTCTACACCGGCCAGCTGCCGCGCGGCATGTCCCTCTACAATCCGCGCACCCGCCGCACCGAGCGCGTGTCCCGTCTCGTCCTCATGCGCGCCATCGAGCGCGAGGAGATCGAGGTCGCCTACGCGGGTGACATCTGCGCCGTCGTCGGCGTCAAGGATGTCATCACCGGTGACACCCTGTGCGACGAGGATTTCGACATCCGGCTTGAGCCGCCTTCCTTCCCCGAGCCCGTCATCTCGATGTCCATCGAGCCGAACTCCAAGGGCGACCAGGAAAAACTTGGCGTCGCGCTCCAACGCCTCGTCGCCGAGGACCCGACCCTGCGCGTCAAGACCGACCAGGACACGGGCCAGACCATCCTCGCCGGCATGGGCGAACTGCATCTCGAAATCATCATCGACCGCATGAAGCGCGAGCCATTGCACGAAATGGCTCGTTCGCACGCGCCGCTGCCGAACTTCATCGTGTGCCATCAGCACTCACTTACACCGTCCAACAGCTCGAACGCGACTTGGAAATCAGGCTGTTTGCCCGCGAGAGCCGCCGGGCGACGCTGACCGCGGCAGGACATGAATTACTTAATGAGGGGCGCGTTCTGCTAAAGGCCGCATCCGATCTCGAATGCCGCATCCAGCAGTTGGCCAAGGGCTGGGAAACGGAGTTACGAATTGCGGTTGATACGATTATTGGCAGCGAGTTGCTGTTTCCGATGATTGCCGCCTTCGACAACGAAAAATCCGGCACAAGGGTACGCCTGTCGACCGAAGTTTTGGGCGGCACATGGGATGCGCTGATTTCGGGACGAGCCGACTTGATTATTGGCGCCGGCTTGGACGCACCTTCCGGCGGCGGTTATGCGATGTTGCCGATGGGGGCGTGGACATGGCAATTTGTCGCTTCACCAGATCATCCGATTGTGCATGAACCCCTGCCGCTGACCGAGGCCACCATCACCCGCTACCGCGCGATCAGCGTCGCTGATTCATCGCGTCAGTTGGCACCTCGAACCGTTGGGCTGATCTCCGGACAGGATGTGCTCACCGTCCCCAGCATGCAGGCCAAGCTTGCCGCGCATATTGCCGGGATGGGCGTGGGTTTTCTGCCGACACATCTGGCCCTGCCGGCAATTAATGCAAATCAACTCGTAGCGCTCGCTGTCGCAATACCGCGTCGCGAGTCGGCGGTTTGTGTGGCGTGGCGCGCCAATAACACCGGGCGCGCCCAACGTTGGTTTATCCAGCAATTTGAAAAGCCTGAAATTGCCGCCACGATTTTTCCGGTGGAAGTAGCAACGTGATCGCGCAGCCAACACCCGCGAACCGGCCTTACATCGGCCGCTTTGCGCCCTCACCTACCGGACCGTTGCACGCTGGCTCGCTGGTCGCGGCGGTGGCAAGCTATCTTGATGCACGCGCCAACCAGGGCCGTTGGCACCTGCGTATCGACGATATCGACGAAACCCGCTGCAAGCCCGAATATGCAGACAATATCATCAGAACAATGCACCTGTTCGGCTTCCGCTGGGATGAGGAAATTGTTGTGCAATCACGGCAAAAGCAATATTACAAAGACGCACTGCAGCAACTCCTTGGTAACGGACAAGTGTACGCATGTGTCTGCTCACGGCGCGAAATCGCCGATTCAGGCATTGAGGGCATCGATGGGCCGGTCTACCCAGGCACCTGCCGGGCGGCTGGCCATCCGATTGCCGAACATGCACTACGTGTACTGACCAATGAGCAGGCCATTACGTTTGATGACCGATTACAGGGACGCCAATCACAATGTCTTGTGGGCGATGTTGGTGATTTCGTCGTCAGACGACGCGACCAGTTATTTGCTTATCAACTAGCGGTCGTGGTTGATGATCACAACCTTGGCGTAACAGATATTGTGCGTGGCGCGGATTTATTGGACTCGACCGCCCGACAAATACATCTTCAACAGCTGTTGGGATACGTGACCCCGCATTACCTGCACATTCCAGCCGCGACCAACCGCGACGGGCTTAAGCTGTCAAAACAGACCCTCGCACCGGCAATTTCCGCAAACCACGCCGTTTTACTGCTCCAGCAGTGCTTGGTCTTTCTGCGGCAAACGCTGCCGTCAAACGCGGCGATTTTGTCACCGTTCCAACTGCTCGACAGGGCAACTGGTTTATGGCGACCAGAAGCCCTGCCGCAACGCCGTGCCATCATCGCGGGATAGCAGGCAATTGGCGCGTGCTTTATGCTTAGTCGGTATAAAGGCACGGTAATGTTCTGCGATTTATCGCCAAAAGGGTCGACTGGCGAATCTGAATCCGCATTCCGTCGCGTCTTAATGGCAATTGAGCGTCAATCGCAACAAAATTACCTTATCCCCAACCTCGATTGCACAAATAAAATGTTATTCACCAAACGCAAAAACACAAATACGTCGGACCAGGGAAATGGCATCGTTTCACCGACCGTTTCCCGTCGCCGCTGGCTAAAGCCGGTTGCAGTCCTGTTGACCGTGGTAATGGCGGCCGGATCGCTGGTGGCCTGGCGCGCTAATGCGTCCAAGAAGGACGATCCGAAGAAAACCGAAGACAAAGTGTTCGAATTCAGTCAGGGCGATTTGGCGTTGCTCGGCTCGCGAGAGCTGGGTAACGTTATTCCGGTTTCCGGCACCTTAAAACCGCTGACCCAGGCGATTGTGAAATCGAAGGTGGCGGCAGACGTGGCGCGCGTCCATGTTCAGGAGGGGGAGCGTGTTACTGCCGGACAGATCCTTGTCTCGCTTGATACCGCCGATTTGCGGGCGCGTCTCGATGCACAGCAGGCGGTCGTAGCCGAAATGAAAGCGCGACTCGATGCCTAACCGTGGCGCACCTGTATGCATAAACAATTGAGCTGGTGCATGATTAAATTGATCG
>JANOEV010000311.1:0-2508 GCA_031413695.1 Burkholderiales bacterium | reverse complement strand
GACCACATTCACACTTCTCACCAGCTAGCTTCTCAGTCTTAATTCCCTTTAAAGAATCATCTAGACCTAGACCTTTGACCTCACCATCATTGTGAACGTCATCGTTCCCTTCAGCCTTGACTTCCTTGGGAGCCTTGGGAGGAGTGTCAGAGTTATCCTTAACTGCCTCGGCAAGAATGCTATCTAGTCGTGACTTAACATATCCATGATCTGCGCCTGTCTCAGCAACACATTCATCAATGATACGGTCAACTTCCTTTGATACATAAGCGAAACGAGCCGCTGAATCCTTGACCCACGGCTTTAACTGTGCATCATAACGAGCTTTGGCTAGCATTACAGCCGCCTTGTTCTCTCTATCCTGAGCATCCATGTAATACATAGACTTCTCTCCTAAACGTAGAGTGCTGATGTATCGAAGTCGTCCAAGTCATCTTCAACTGCGGCTTCTTTGACTTCCTGTGGCTCAAGGAGCTTCTCGTCACGGGCCATTTCAACATACGCTGCGAATACAATTCGCTGATCCTCGTCCATGTTGAGATAGTCTGCCTGGAATCCCATTGCATCAGTGATAAACCCTTCGGTTTCAAGCTGCTCACGGGTGAACTTAGAAACGATCTCAACTGCCTTGCTTGCAAGGTTAGCCTCGGTCGTGGTCTGGTATTCAAAGTCGTCTGCTGCCTCAAGTAGCCAGGACGCATCTCCCTGTGATCCCATGCTGACACCGCCAGAGTGATCGTACTGCCCTGCAACTTCGTACTCATTGAAGGAGCTTAGGTAGTCCTGCTCACCAATCATATCAACTGTACTCATGGCTTCCTTAAGGTCAAGGATATCCGTGGCTGTGCTGACAACGATGTAGTCTAGAGCGATCTGGTCTGACAAGCTAGTGTTCTTGTCAGTGATAAGAGCCTTCGCACGGAGGTTAAGCCATCGTGCTTCTCGCTGCTTGCTCTCAATCTCTTCCTTCGTATAGAACGGGAGTTCATCGTAGGAATCGTATCTACTTGTGACTTCCTTAATAGGAGTCTCATAATCAATTGGTTCAACATCTGTAACAGTTAGCTGTGATGCTACATACTCGCCCATGCCCTGATTGTCAAAGCGGACGCCGAATACTGTTCCGTACATTCCTTCTGTCTTGGTCACAACTTCACCAAGCTGGCCTTCTGCTGCTACACGCGAACCGATAGTTACCTTAGCCTCTTCTGGACGAGGTACTTGATCGCCAATGTTCAGCTTGACCTCTTCCTTGACAGACGCCTCGGTAATAAGTCCGGTGATGGGGTCTAGGTTGTAGACCTTTCCGTTTTCTTCGATCTTCATATCACTCATTATCCTGTAGGTTATGGTTTTTTACTAGTACCTAGCGCCTGTTGCTGCTTTGGTACAACATTCTCTACATATTTATATGTAGGTAACTGGTATATTAGTGCCTCGGGTTACGTCTAATACCTCTTCCCGGTACAAATAAGGGTTGACCTTTAAGGGCCGGGTAGATTTCTTTCATCTCTTCAAAACTGCCTGTATTGCCCTGTCCACCAATACGGTAGCCTCCTGGTGAACCAAAAGCCATGGTCGCATTCTCTAATTCTTCCTGCATATTGATGATGCTGTCACCAATCAAAGCGTCAACACATTCCATCATACAGTCTGCGATATCCTTGGTCTGAACTGGCCCAATTGTCTGCTTTTCTACCCTACCGTTCTTCATCTGCAAGAACTTAAGCTCTGTCCGAACTAGATCAATGCTGTTCTTACCTGATCCACCAAACGTATCAGGGTGTGGAGCATGAACACGACCAAGGTTAACAGCCGCCTTGAAATTCTTAGCACGACGCAAGTTCCTCGGTGCTGTAGCTGTAATTTCGTGTACGTTCGTCTCTCCAATTCCCATCCCACGAATACGCTTGTTGATTTCCTGAATAGGCATCGTAGAATCGAACTGGTCGAAGGTGAATTCATAAGGACGGAAGTTGTTGATGATTGTAACAATTGCGGGGATGACTTCCATCCAATCAATCGTGTGTTCTTCGAAATCTTCGGGATAGAATGCGTCAATGAAGTCAAAGACAACATGCTTCTCTAATGCACCTGTATCCTCGTTCTTAACTGGTTCAATATGTGCTACGGCGATACCAAAGTTAGCGTCTACAGAAGAAGGGTCAGCATGTGCCTTGTAGCTAGTCCACATTGCAGTCGTTCCAGCCGTAGGTTTAGGGGTGTGCCCTAATACTCCCTTGTTCCAAGAAGGATCGAACATTCGATCAACCATTTCTGGTCGGAGGAAAGCGTCAATAACTTCTGCGAACTGCGCCCGGTACTCTACCTTAAATGTTTCAGGATCGGCTAGTTCTTCACGCGCCAGGATAGGATCTTCATCAGGATCAAGGATAACAGCGCCAATAAACTTCTTACCCTCAGTCTCCCAATCCTTATAGAGTTCCCAAGAGGGCATCTGCAACATGAAATGGTCTGGGTAAACTGGAAATCCATCCTCGGGTGGGT
>JANOEV010000310.1:0-1985 GCA_031413695.1 Burkholderiales bacterium | reverse complement strand
GATTCCGCCGGCACCGACGATGCCAATCATGGTCGAATGGCGCAGGTTTGAGTCAAATTGATACGAAGCGAAACCGAGAAAGCGCGAGAATACCTGCGGCAAGACGCCAAACACCAACACGCCAAAAAAGCCGGCACCGGATGCCCGAACCGCCTCGACCTGCTTGGGGGAGATTTCTTCAATCGCTTCGGCAAAGAGTTTTGAAATGAAACCGATCGAACCCACCACCAATGCACCAATGCCTGCAATGGCGCCGAAGCCGACCGCCTTGACAAAAATGATGGCTATCACCACCTCGTGAAATGACCGACAGACCGCGATCAGCGCACGTGCCGGCCATACCACCCAGACCGGCATCAAGTTGCGCGCCGCCATCAAGCCGATCGGCAGCGAAATTGCGATCCCGATAAACGTCGCGATCACGGCGATCTGCACGCTTTCGGCAAGCCCCTTGACGATCATCTCAATTTTGTCGGGCGCAAAGTTAGGCGGAAACATGCGCGCCAAAAACTTCGCGGCATTACCCAGCCCGTCGGCAAAGCGCGCCCAGGTAATATCGAGCTGATTTGCCGCCCAAACGACATAAATTGCCAGCAGAATCCAGCCGATTCGAGCCGGCCAATCCGGCTGGAAGGCGGTGCGTGGTTGCGTCATTGGCATCGATGGATCGGCGTTCATGCGTTCGGGATCATTCCAGCCAATCCTCGCCACCGTAAATTTCCTTGAGGTTGGATTCGGTCAGTTCAGCCGGGGTGCCGTTGAAAACCACCTGTCCGCCATTCATGCCGATCATGCGTTGGCAAAAACGTTTCGCAAGCGCGACGTTGTGAATATTGACGATGACGGGAATATTGCGCGTACCGGCCATTGCCGCCATGATTTCCATGATCTCGACCGAGGTTTTGGGGTCGAGCGAAGAGGTCGGTTCATCGGCAAGCAGGATTTCCGGACGTTGCATGATGGCGCGCGCAATACCAACCCGCTGGCGTTGTCCACCCGACAAGCCGTCGGCCCGCTGATTGGCAAAATTGCCCAGTCCGACCGCGTCGAGCAAATTAAATGCTTCCTCAATATCTTCTGCGGGAAATTGACGTAACCAGGCCTTGAACGCGGAAACGTAACCAAGTCGCCCGGTGAGGACGTTTTCCATGACGGTCAACCGCTCGACCAGGTTGTATTCCTGAAACACCATGCCGATGCGGCGGCGCGCTTCCCGCAGTGGTACGCCTGATAGTTTTGCCAGGTCCTGCCCCTGAAACAATATCTGTCCTTCGGTGGGATCGATCAACCGGTTGATGCAACGAATCAATGTTGATTTGCCAGTGCCGGACGGCCCGATGATAGCGGTGATGCCGTCACCCGGAATATCCAAGTTGATCCCCTTCAGCACCGGCACGCCTTTTTTGTATTCCTTGACGAGCCCGCGAATTCGAATTGATCGATCAGCCATATTTATTTTTTGGTTGGTTGGTTTTTTTGTGCCGCGGCTTCTCTGGCGGCGCGCGCATCAAACGCGCTGCGGCTAAACACCTCGCCGCTGGTACCGGCCACATCGCGGACTGACACAAAATCGCGCTTGTAGTCTAGTGGCATGAAGCGGTCGGGTCCGCGAAATGCCGTTGACAGTTCGGCGGGAAATCGAAACGCGAAGGTGCAGTCCTCAATCAATTTGCGCAATGCGGGATCAAGATCATGCGCCACGGATAAACTGCCGGCAGGAAAAGGCTTGCTCTTGTAAATCACCCTCAGGTCATCCTGTTTGACCACGCCGCGCTGAATCATCCGGATCAGGACGTCGTCAGCGACCGCTGCGGCATCGTAGTCGCCGTTGACCACCCCGGCGATCGAGTTGTCGTGTTTACCCGAATAAAGTACTTTGTAATCCTTGTCAGGCACCACGCCTTCGGCGGGGAACAGTGCACGCGGTGCGAGGTTGCCGGAGTTTGAGGATGCCGAGACGTGCGCCACCCTTTTGCCGGCAAGTT
>JANOEV010000309.1:0-1749 GCA_031413695.1 Burkholderiales bacterium | reverse complement strand
AACCGTTTCAGGTACGCCAGATTCGAATAGCCGGTGCCGAAGTCATCGATGACCAGGCGAAACCCGGCCGCGCCAACACGTTCAAGCAGCGCCCGTGTATGGTCCCCTTCACTTACCAGCGCGGTCTCGGTCAGTTCGAGTTCGATGTCGGCAGGTGTCAAGCCGTGCATCAACAGCGTGGCCTGCAGGGTATCCAACAGCCGGGGGGTTTTCCATTGGACCCCCGACACATTGATGGTGATCGGAAAATTGCCCATTTCGCCGGCCTTGCCGGATCGCCAACGCGCGAGTTGGCCACATGCTTCCGCAACCACCCATTCTCCGATCGGCATGATGAGGCCGCTATCCTCGGCAACACTGATAAATCTTGACGGCGGCACGTCACCCAGACTCTCGCTACGCCACCGCAACAGCGCCTCGACACCGATCACCCGCCGATCAGGAATGGAAAACATCGGTTGGTACGCCAGCGACAACTCGTTTCGGTCAATCGCCCGGCGAAGCGCATTTTCAATGGTCAGCCGCTCGATGACGCGCTGGTTCATGTCTTCGCGAAAAAAACTGTACTGGCTTCGGCCTTGTGCCTTGGCGTGATACATCGCCACATCGGCGTGTTTGATCAATGTTTCCAGGTCGGCACCATCAGTCGGCCAGACCGTTATGCCGATTGACGGCGTAATGGTCAACTCACGCCCGTCAATATGGTTTGGCTGAGACAGGGCGTGTACCAGCGTATCCGCCACGTTGGCAATATCGGTTTCGATTGTCACGCCGGCGAGCATGACGGCAAATTCGTCACCGCCCAGCCGTGCAACGGTATCAGTCGACCTGGTGGCGCGGACCAGGCGCGCGGCGCTTTCAGCCAGAATTTTGTCGCCGACATGGTGGCCGAGTGAATCGTTGATATTCTTGAACCGGTCCAGATCAATGAACAACAGCGCAATACCCTCGCCGCTGCGCGTTGCCTGCCGGACGGCATAGTCGAAGCGACTGCTTAACAGCATGCGGTTGGGTAACCCGGTCAGGAAATCATATTCCGCAAGCTGCCTGACTTGCGCCTCCGCACGCTTCTTGTCGGTGATGTACGCGCCAACACCACGGTAACCGGTAAATTTTCCATCAACGTCAAAAATTGGTTCGCCCGAAACAGTAGACCAACAAATTTCGCCGGAACCCTTGGGATAGCCATACTCAAAATCGCGAAACGGCTCATGCGCTTCAACACGTCGGCGGTGTTCGTCCATCTGTTCTTGCGAGATACCCAAAAAGGCGATATCCCAGCGCGTCTTGCCATACCGTTCATTCGGATCAACACCAACCGCGCGGTGCATGCCGCCGGAAATATGGATAAACCGGAACTGATCATCCTGCTCCCAAAACCAATCTGATGACATTGCCGACAGACTCTTGAAGCGCTGTTCACTTTCGGCCAACGCATGTTCGGCCTTCTTCCGCGCGGTGATATCGAGGCGCAGCCCGATCACGCCACCGTCAAGGGTTTTGCGATCCGACACCAGCAGCCAGGTGTCTTTACCATGCAGGAATTCATAATCCCGACCGTCGGGCGCGTGGTGATAGTCGAGTCGAAATTTAACGTATTCGTCCTCGGCCAATTCAGTGCGCGCTTCAAATCCCCGCTGATAGTATGCCCGCGCAATGTCGGCGTAATGTGTGCCCGCGACCAGCAGGTCGGCGACCTCTGCGTAGATCTCACGAAAGCGCCGGTTACTGAAAACAATCCGGTCGTCC
>JANOEV010000308.1:0-7654 GCA_031413695.1 Burkholderiales bacterium | reverse complement strand
GCGCGCGCGCCTTCGTCCACGCATCGCCAACGCCGGTCGTCACCTTGAAACCAAGGCGCTTCATCTCCGTAGCGAGGATAGCGGAGGTGGTCTTCTCCTGGAGGGACAGTTCAGGATTGGCGTGCAGGTGTTCGTAGAGCTGGCGAAGCGTCTTGCCCTCCGCCTTGAACGCGGGCTGGGCATTTGCCGGTTGCGGCGCGGAAGCACAGGCCGCCAGCAGGGATATGCCGAGGGCGCCGGCCCGCTGTTCGAGCTTGAACAAAAAATTCTTGATTCGCGCCCCGAGATCGAGCGCTGGTTTCGTGCGCAATGGCAGACCCATACGCTGCCGTTTTATTCATCGGTTGATTTGCGCAATTCGGGCTTTAAGCTCGCGCCGGTTGACACCAATCTATTCCCCGGTGGCTTCAACAACCTCAATCCGGACTTCCTGCCGCTTTGTGTGCATGCGGCAATGTCGGCGGTACAAAAAATTTGCCCGGACAAACAACGTTTCCTGCTGATTCCTGAGAATCACACCCGTAATTTGTTTTATCTGACCAACGTGGTCGCGATCAAGCGCATTCTCGAAGGTGCCGGGCTCGACGTGCGGGTCGGCTCAATCAATCCCGAGATCACAACGGCAACTACGCTTGATTTGCCGAACGGCGACAAATTGACGCTCGAGCCGGTGGTGCGTATCGGCAACCGGGTCGGCGTTGCAGGTTTCAACCCTTGCGCGGTGTTGCTGAATAACGATTTGTCGGCCGGTGTGCCGCCGATACTCGAGGGCATCGAACAGCCGATCGTACCGCCTTTGTTCTCAGGTTGGACCAACCGCCGCAAAACAATTCACTTCCATGCGTTTGATACGGTGGCAAATGAATTTGCCAAACTCATCAATATCGATCCATGGCTGATCAACCCGGAGTTTTCACAATGTGGTCGCGTCAATTTTTCAGCCAAGGAAGGTGAAGACTGTCTGGCAGCCAACGTCGGGGCGGTGCTGGCCGAGGTGCAGGCCAAGTACGATGAATACGGCATCAAGGAAAAACCGTTTGTGATTGTCAAAGCCGACGCCGGCACCTACGGCATGGGTGTGCTGACCGCGCGTTCGGCCGATGATGTGCGTGACCTGAATCGAAAAGAGCGCAACAAGATGGCGGTGGTCAAGGAAGGCTTGGAAGTCAACGAGGTGATCATCCAGGAGGGTGTTTACACGTTTGAGCGGGTCAACGACGCCGTCGCCGAGCCGGTGGTTTATATGATCGACCAGTTTGTGGTCGGCGGCTTCTACCGGGTCAATACCGATCGCGGCATTGACGAGAACCTCAATTCGCGCGGCATGAGTTTTGTACCGCTTGCGTTTGAAACCGATTGCCACACGCCCGATTGCGGTAGTGCGCCGGATGCACCACCGAACCGGTTTTATACCTATGGTGTTGTTGCACGACTGGCGATGCTGGCCGCGGCCAAGGAGCTGGTCATTCTTGGCGAAATGATGGAGGCCAAAACAGCTTCGCCATTGGATGTGAGCGCGCCAAAGCTGATCTTGCCGTCGGCGATGGCTGCTGAGTAGGGAAACCGCCCAGATGAAAATTGCGTTTATTGTTGATCCGCTCGTTGGCCTCAAAGCCTATAAGGATTCGTCGGTGATGATGATGCGTGAAGCTGCGCGCTGCGGCCATGGGGTCTATGCCTTCGAGGCGCATGACATGAACAGTATGGGAAATGTTGTTTCGGCACATGCGTCAAAACTGGCGGTATCAACGGACAACAATCAGTGGCATCGTGTCGAATCCGCGTCGGTGATGGCCTTGACCGACTTTGATGCCGTGTTGATGCGCAAGGACCCGCCCTTCGACCAGGAGTATTTGTACGCGACGCTGTTGTTGAGTCTGGCAGAATCGCAGGGCGCACGTGTTGTGAATCGGCCGGCGGCGTTGCGTGACTACAATGAAAAACTGGCGATTTTGCGGTTTGCCGAATTCACCTCGCCGACGTTGGTGTCGTCAAACATGGCCAACGTGCACGCGTTTGTCGATTTACATGGCGACGTCATTTTGAAAAAACTCGACGGGATGGGTGGCACCTCGATTTTCCGGGTGCGTGCAGATGATCCTAATCGCAATGCGATTGTCGAAGTGCAAACGGTTGACGGCACCGCAACCATCATGGCGCAACGCTACATTGCGGAAATCGCCAAAGGCGACAAACGTGTATTGCTGATTGACGGCGTACCGGTATCACATTCACTGGCGCGTATTCCCAAACCCGGCGAGACACGCGGCAATCTGGCCGCCGGCGGTCGCGGTGTGGCGATGCCATTGACCATCCGCGAACGCGAAATTGCCGAGGCGCTTGGCCCGCAACTCAAGGCCGACGGCCTGACCATCGTCGGGCTCGATATCATCGGTGATTATTTGACCGAGGTGAATGTTACTTCGCCCACCTGTATGGTCGAAATTTTTGAGCAGGCCGGCGTCAATGCGGCCGCGCTGGTAATCGACGCCATCGAAACCTGACCGGTGGGGGCGCTGCCCCCTGCCAATGTCGCTGCATCGACATTGGCGTTCGACGGCTCGACGCGGTGCGTCTCGAATTCCCGTCTCACCCTGCATGGTCGAAATTTTTGAGCAGGCCGGTGTCAATGCCGCTGCGCTGGTGATCGACGCGATCGAAACCTGACCGGTGGGGGCGCTTCCCCCTGCCAATGTCGCTGCATCGACATTGGCGTTCGACGGCTCGACGCGGTGCGTCTCGAATTCCCGTCTCACCCTGTATGGTCGAAATTTTTGAGCAGGCCGGCGTCAATGCGGCCACACTGGTGCTCGACGCGATCGAATCTTGAGGCTTGATTGACCGCAGCAGCGCTTTTCACAAAACCCTTTAGCCGCTGAACGTGACCCGGTCAAAGTCGACCGCACGTTCGACAAAGTCGACAACATTGACCTGTTTGGCGCTGCCGTGTTCGGGGTGGAAGATATCGATACTGCGCCCGCGCTGCAATAGGTTTGGTGGAATCACCAGGGTCTCGGGGATGCCTAGCGCTTCCATTGGCGGCAGACGAAAACCCTGCGTGTAGGTCGCGCTACGCGACTTGTTGTCACCCGCCCGCACCGAGGTTGCCTCGGGCTTGCCCGGCAACATGGCAAGGGTCACGATGAAATGCCCGGGTGTTTCTTCGATCAGACCACGAATCACGCCCAGGTAAAAATCGTGGCCAGTGACGGCGCTGTCGGCGGTGTTGGCGACTCGCACGCCGATCAACCTGCCGATGGCCACGCCACGCGTACTATTGGCCGGCCGCACCAGCCGGAGCTGACCACGCGACTCGTCAACCACCGCCCAGGTTTCCGAGCCGTAATTAAATTCGGCATAACGCGCCCGGATGGTTGATTCCGAAACCCGGCCAAACATCGCGATGTCACCCATTTCCTGGCGGGTCAATTCGCGCTTGACATCAGGCTGTTCAAAAAAATCGCCCGACAAAAAGAAATGTATTTCTGCGATGCCAAACGCGACAATGGCGTTGTGTTCGGCCGGGATGCTGGTCACGGGGCGATTGATCACCGGTTCACACCAGAGTCTGTGCAGACGCGTAAGCTGGATCAGCGCCTCGTGTGCGCTCCAGTCAGTCGGCAGGTCCATCGTGCCGGGCTCTTCGCCCGCGGCGAGTTTCTTGATGCGGCGCCGTAACGACCTTGACAGGTCGCCGACCGCGAGCACGCGCAGGTGTTCGCCGGGTGCGTTTGCCGGTCGAAAGCCGGCGCCGTCATCGGCGAGTAAATCAACCGTCAGATGAACATCGTACGTAGTCGTGGCGGCCGCAATTGCACCGTCCAGCGTGACCTTGGGTGCAAATCGTTTCAACACGGCGTCGGTAAAATTGATTTCTCTCGGCCCCAGCTCGGTGATGTTGGCCAATTGCCCGAGCAGAACGGCGACGTAGGCCTGCGCCACGCTTGAATAGCCTTCGGCCGTGCCGACCGAATCTTTCACGCGAACGTTGGTCAGGTTGCGTGTCTCGGCTTCAATTAACTGCAGATGCAGGCGCATCCAGATGGTAGTGTCAAATCGGCGATAAATAAACCCCGCCATTAACATGCCAAGACCGATATACCGGATGATGCGCTGGATGATCAGCGCCGCGTGCGGCGTCAACGCGCGTCCCTCGCCCTGCGCATCCTGGTAGCAGCGCCGGTAGCCGGCCTCCATTTCACCAAGCACCGCATTCGAAACGTTCCATGCAACAACATCGGCATTTGGCAATGGCATGGTCTTGCCGACATAACGCGCACGTTGTTCGCCCAGCAAAAAGCTGACCTTGTCGCGCATCAGCTCCATCGACGTGAGCCGCTCGAGCGGTGCAAATGTCGCATCCGCATTGAGCATCCGCAGTGCATCGAGTAACTTTTGCTGTGCCTGGACAACACTGGTCAGCGGAATCGCCTTGAGCCATTCCTTGCAGGATCGTGCATCGAAGAAAAACAACGAACCGGGTTTTGAATTCGGCGAAAGCTGGGTCGCCATATTAGGTTGCCTTTCATCTGCCACCCATTGGCGTGGCAAAAAATGTGAGCAGCGGTGGTGGCGGGCCGCGGTTGACGGCGGTCGCCGCGTCGTCAGACGTCAGTCTTGACGAAAGCCGCCCGGACCGCATTTTGCCAGTCCGCTTGTGCGCCTAGTGTAGCAACTGCGGCGGACTTTGTGGAGACTGTTGACGGGATTGGCGCCGCCCAAATTGGTTTTGGAAAGGTCGCGTCACCGCTAAATCGCGGAATAACGTGCCAATGCAGGTGTGGTGTCGCATTACCGAGACTGGCCAGATTTATTTTGTCGGGTTGCAACGACAATCGCAGCGCTGCCTCGACACGGTAAACCGCATTCATCAGCAACGCACGATCAGCGTCGGCAAGGTCGCTCATCTCGCGCACATGTTCGTTCCACACCACGCGGCAAAAACCTGGATAGGCCAATCCATCATTGCCATCGACGGCAATCACGCGGAATTTTTTGTGTTTGACCAACAACACGCCGCCGTCGGTGTCACACAGTTCACAAGCCACGATTTGTCCTACTGCAACGGAAACACGGTGGTATTGGCGGGTACGCTGCCAATATTGTTCATCACGGTCGGTGTCACGCCATTGGCGCCCATCAGCCACAGCGTCAGCGTGTTGTCCGGTCGTTTCCAAATGATGTCAAAAATGCCATCGCCGTTAAAGTCACCGCTGGCAAAGTACGACCAACTCGGGTCTGCCACCGCGATATTGAATGTCGTTTGCGCAACCGACAATGTGCTTGATGTGCACGACGCATTTTGGTTGTCCGGGTCACCGGTGTACGGCGGCAGGGCGAGGCCGGTGGCGTTCATCGAAATCAACCGGACCTCACCGGTGATTGCATTGCGAATGAGCACATCGCCGCGCCGGTTGTCCGAAAAATCAGCCAGCTTCAACGCCGCAAAGCCTGTCGGGATACTGCCGCCGGATAGATTCGCACAGGTTCTGGCCGGTGTGGACATCAGCACCCGCATGGCATTTTCAGGGCTCACATAGATCATGTCGGCGGCACCGTCGAAATTCAGATCCGCCGCACCCAACAATGTCCAGGTCAGCGGTGCACCGCCGCGTTTGCGCAATTGCGCGAAACTGCTGCCGTTGGTGAACCAGATATAGGAGACTCCCTGATCATCGATGTTCGGGCTCATGCCGCGGAATCGCCAGACCAAATCACCAAACCCGTCGCCGTCAAGATCGCCGACCACCTGCACATCCCACGCGGGTTTCACGTCGCGCAAAAATACGTGGCTGGTGTCGGTAAAGTCCCGCCAGAACTGGACGGCACCCTGACCGTTTGTATTAAGCAACGCCGGATTTTCAATCAACATGGCGAGGTCCGATTTTCCATTGCCGGCAAAATCGACCGCACCAAGCAAACGATAGTCGCTGCCCGGGTCGGCCATGTTGGTCCACTGCAACTGGCCGTTGACCAGTCGTCCGGCCTGCAGCAGGTTGTTCGTCGTGCTGCGCACAATCAATGCGCTCGAGCCGTTGCCATCCAGATCGATGCCGCCACGTTTTGCCAAGGGTGGGACGGTTGGTACCAGCACAAAGGTTGCCGTGACGGTTGTGGCACTGGCAACGGTGACCTGACAACTGGTGCCAACGACTGACGTGCAACCTGTCCAGCCGGAGAAATAACTGCCGGCGGTGGGTGTCGCGGAAAAAGTGACCACTGCGGCTGGCGTAAACGTGGCATTGCAGGTTGCACCGCAACTGATGCCGGCCGGTGCAGAGGTAACCGTGCCAAGCCCCGTCCCGTTTTTGGTGACAGTCAGCGCAACTGGTGCGGTCGACGCCTGGGGGAGCACGAGTTTGTCGATCCACGCCGCGTCACTGCCCTCTATTGTATTCGCGTCCTTGACGTACGACCAGGTCAACGTGTGCGCGCCGGCGGTGATCGGCACGCTGACACCACCCCAAGGCACATCACCGGAGGCGCCAACCAGACTTGCGCCGCTGCAATTGCTGCCGATATTCTGCGCGACGCCATCAATCAGGAATTGCAGGCAGTCGAAGGTTGATTCGCTCGACACACGACGGTCGAAGGTCACGTTGCCGGCGACAAACGTGCCGGTGTAGGCAATCTGTGCTTTGGCGTTGTCACCAATTGGCAGGTTCTTCAAACTGCAGGTTCCCTCCGAGGCGCTGTCGGTTGCGATCTGCCAGCCGGCATTGGCGCCGACCGGAATCGACCAACCGGTGGTCGGCATCACACAATTCGCTGGAAACACGCCCGCCTCATTGTCGGTGATGCTCACGGTTGCGGTGCCCGAGCCGATGGTGGTCCCGGTTGCATTGCTGAGGACCACAGTGAATGTTTCAGTCGGCTCAGCCAACGCATCGTCGATGATCGGCACGGTGATAACGCGGGTTGATCCGTCACCGGCCGGCCAGTTGAGGGTGCCGCTGGTGGCGGTAAAGTCGGCGCCTGCCGTTGCCGTCCCGCTTTGAGTCGTAAAACTCACGCTTGCCGCGCCGCTGATGCTGCCGATACGATTCACCGTCAGACTTGACGTCCCGGCGCCTTCCGAGACGGTGTAAGCGGTAGGTTGAAATGACACTAACCCGGTGTCGGGAAGGGAGGAAACCTTGAACATACCGCGGCCAAACGTCACTGCCACAAGTGTGAAGTTGTCGTACCAAAACAATTCTCGCACCCGCACGCTGTTGGGGCCGTCGTTGGTCGAGGTCCACGTCGCGCCACTGTCCTCGGAGGTATAGACGCCATTGGCGGCCCCGACATACAACCAATCACGCTGTGTCG
The DNA here is from genome assembly GCA_031413695.1 of Burkholderiales bacterium. GTDB lineage: Bacteria > Pseudomonadota > Gammaproteobacteria > Burkholderiales > Usitatibacteraceae > UKL13-2. The sequence goes on along the minus strand of JANOEV010000308.1, from coordinate 343 downwards.
GGTGGCGCTTCATATCGTGAATGGTCACCGCCGGCAAGCCTGCAGAAATGCTGCGCCAGCTGGTGCCGCCGTTTTCCGTGACCCACAGACGATTGGTCGAAAAGCCGGAATACGAAACCCATATGCGATTCGGGTTGTCTGGGTCGATTGTCAGCCGGTTGATCGTCGAGGTTGGCATGCCTGCTTGCGCGACGTTGGTCCAATCGGGTGTGGCCGACAGACCATTGTTGGTTTTGAAGATATGAGTTGGGATTCCCGATGTGTTGGATTGATTGTGTCCGACCCAGATCACATTAGAATTACCCTTTTGGACCGCAATCGCGTTGATGTAACGGGTGCTGTT
>JANOEV010000307.1:0-3069 GCA_031413695.1 Burkholderiales bacterium | reverse complement strand
CCGAAATCGACATGTCGTTATCATTCAAGATCACGATGATATTTTCGCGGCCCACGTTGTTCATCGCCTCAAACGCCATGCCGGCTGTGATGGCGCCGTCACCGATGATTGCCACCGCGTGGCGCCGCTTATCGCCAACCGCACCGGAAAGCCGCGCCGCGACGGCCATGCCTAGCGCGGCCGAAATCGATGTCGATGAATGCGCGGTGCCAAACGTGTCGTAAATCGATTCTTCACGGCGCGGAAAACCGGCGATACCACCCTTTTGCCGCAACTTCGGCATACCGGCTTTGCGGCCGGTGAGGATTTTGTGTCCGTAAGTCTGGTGACCAACGTCCCAAACCAGGCGGTCCACCGGCGTATTAAAAACGTAATGTAGTGCAATGGTCAGTTCAACCGTACCGAGGTTGGACGAAAAATGTCCACCGGTGGTCGAGACCGATTCAACGATGAACTCCCGCAATTCTTTGGACAACGCCGGAAGTTCACGACGATCCAACTTGCGCAGATCGGTTGGATCGTTGATGTTGTCGAGCAGCGGATATTTGTTGTTTGTTGTCATTTTTTGAAGGCGGGCAGGCTAGTGGTCTCGGCGCACAATAAATTCCGCCAATTGGTGCAATCGGGTTGCGCGCGCGCCAAACACGGTCAGGCTGTCTTGTGCATTGTGCAATAGCTCTTTTGCAAAATTTCTGGCCGGATCAAGCCCCATCAAACTGACATAAGTCGGCTTGTTCGCATCCTCGTCCTTGCCTGCTGTTTTGCCCAATTTCTCCGTATTAGACTCGCAATCCAATATGTCGTCCACCACCTGAAATGCGAGGCCGACACACTTTGCATAATGGTCGAGTTTTGCCCTTTCGTCGATAGACATGCTGCGCCCGCAAAGTGCGCCCATTGTGACCGATGCGCGGATCAACGCGCCTGTCTTGAGCATATGCATAAATTCGAGCTCGGGCAGCGAGATCGATTTATCGACGTTGCCCAAGTCAATGGCCTGGCCGCCGGCCATCCCGCGCGAACCGCAGGCCTCGGCAAACAGGTGGATTAGTGCTACCTGCGCGTCTGCGGAATTGCAAAGTGTGTGTGCACTTACAATCTCAAAAGCCATTGCTTGTAGGGCGTCTCCGGCAAGTAGTGCGGTTGCTTCGTCAAACTCAATGTGGCACGTCGGGCGCCCCCGCCTGAGCACATCGTCATCCATACAAGGCAGGTCATCGTGGATGAGTGAGTAGGCATGAATCATCTCGACGGCAGCGGCAACCAGCTTGACCCGGTAGGGGTCGGCACCGGTTACGTCGCCGGCCGCAAACGCCAACATCGGACGCACACGCTTGCCGCCGCCGAGGGTGGCATAACGCATCGCATCGTGAAGTCGCTTCGGCAGACTGGTCGGCGGCGGCAGTAATTCAGCCAGTGTAAGTTCCATGCTGCCGGCGATCTGGCGCGCCCAATCGTGAAAGTCGTTCATCACAACGAGGGGTTGAAATCTTCCAGCGCAGCGGGGCCGGCAGCCGTCGCCGGCGCCAGAATTTGGATGCGCTGTTCGGCCTCGCCAAGAATTTTTTCGCAATATTTCAGCAATTCCGTGCCGCGTTGATAGGCGGCGATTGACTCTTCCAGCGGCAACTGCCCGGCTTCCATTTTTTCAACCAAAACATCAAGCTCGGCCATCGCGGCCTCAAAATTTTTGGGTTCTTTGTCGTTCGTTTTTGGCATATGGAAAGTGGTGCGGGTATCGCGCATCGCACGAAAGCGGTCATTTTACCGGAAAGCGGTTGTTTTCCCTTGGTGGTTTGACTGGCGTCAACGCATTGAGCGCCCTGAAGCGATTGCGAAAAATGGCGGATTTGGTTGCGAAACAGACCACTTTTTGGCAAAATCATCATCCCTCTTATGTCATGTGCTGATTCAGGCAAAAAAGAGCAGAGTCGGGACGGAGCAAGCAGAGTTAAAAGCTAGTTTCTCGATCGCCCGGGTGTCGTTTTTACTTTGGTTAAGACGCGGCAGTTTGAAGCTACGTGTTGATTGGAGGTAAGGACTATGTCCAAACTTTTGGGCGAGCGCGAGCTCTCAAAGCCCTTTATTGCAACAACGCAGCTCCCCGTGGACTGGTATTTCGACCAGGCTGTTCACCAGCGGGAGCTCGACGGCATATTCAAGCGGGCGCCGGTTTACGTCGGCCACGAGTTGATGGTTCCCAACAAAGATGACTACCGCGTGTTGAACACGCCGGCGTGGGCGCTCGTCAACAACGGCGAATCCGTCGAGCTTGTGTCCAATATTTGCCGCCACCGCCAAGCAGTGATGCTGAATGGTGCGGGCAAACTCCCGTCGGGCAATATTGTCTGCCCGTTACACCGCTGGACGTACGACAATCGCGGGACGTTATTGGGCGCGCCGCATTTCGATGCACAGCCGTGTTTGCATTTGCCAAAAAAGCCGTTGTCACGCTGGAATGGCCTGCTGTTTGAGGGGCCAAATCCGATTGTTGATGATCTGGCCAACATTAAATGGGCAAAGGATCTCGATTTTTCCGGCTTTGTGTTCGACAAGGCGGAAGTGACCGAATACAACTTCAACTGGAAAACCTTTATTGAGGTGTATCTGGAGGATTACCACGTCGAGCCATTTCATCCCGGCCTCGGCGGCTTTGTCGATTGTGATTCGCTTGAATGGGAATACGGTGACTGGTACAGCGTGCAGGTGGTCGGTGTCAAAAACAAGCTGGCGCGCGCCGGAACCGAGACCTACAAAAAATGGCATGACGTGGTGCTCAATTATCGCAATGGTGAGCCGCCGCCCTACGGCGCGATTTGGATGACGATTTATCCAAATGTCATGATCGAGTGGTACCCGCATGTGCTGGTGGTCTCGACCATCCTGCCGCGCGGTCCGGAAAAGTGCACAAACGTTGTCGAGTTCTATTACCCCGAAGAAATTGCCCTGTTCGAGCGCGAATTTGCCGCCTTTCATCATGCTCTCCGGGTAGACGTCGGAGACGCGAAACCCCAGCACGCCCGCGTAGAACCCGACCGAGCGCTTGAGGTCGGTCACCCTCAGCACCAC
>JANOEV010000306.1:0-13144 GCA_031413695.1 Burkholderiales bacterium | reverse complement strand
ACCTAACCAATATCGCCAAGCACGTTACCGTCATTCATCGACGCGACAAATTTAAGTCTGAAAAAATCCTGCAAGACCGATTATTTGCCAAAGAAAAAGAAGGCAAAGTCACCATCATGTGGAATCATCAACTTGATGAAGTCTTAGGCGACAACACCGGCGTGACGGGCGTGAGAATCAAATCAACCACAGACGGCACCACCAAAGACTTGGCATTAAGCGGCTGCTTCATCGCTATTGGCCATAAGCCCAATACCGAAATTTTTGACGGCCAGCTCGACATGGTGAACGGCTATATCGTCACCCAGTCGGGGTTGAAAGGGAATGCCACCGCAACCTCGGTACCTGGCATTTTTGCCGCAGGCGACGTGCAGGATCACGTTTATCGTCAGGCTGTCACCAGCGCCGGCACCGGTTGCATGGCGGCGTTGGACGCCGACAGCTATCTCGAGAGCCTTCATTAACAAACTCGCCGACTGGCGGGGCGATTGAGGCAGAAATGTCCGGGAACGCCCGCCAATAAACGTGTTTTAATGTTCAAGGACCGCCCTGCTGCAACAAAGCAGGGATGTCCTCTCCGCAGGCACGACGGACTCATCCCGAACCATGCCCAAGCCGCCCGCCATCAAGCCAGCAAAGCCGCCGCCGTCGAATGACGCCATCGAGGACAATTTGTTTCTCGCTGAAATGGACGCGGATGGTGTGGTGCCGATCAAGGCAACCCCGCGCGCGCAACTCGACCGGCCGAAGCCGAAGCCAATTGCAGCGCATCGTGAGCGTGACGAGGCAAATGTGCCTCTGGAGTTACTCAACGATACCTCAGGCTGGGACGCCGATATCGATACCGGCGACCTGATCGCCTTTTTGCGGCCCGGTCTGCCGGGTGATGTGCTGCGCAAGCTCAAGCGCGGCCACTGGGCGGTGCAGACGCGGTTGGATCTGCACGGCATGACCAGCATGGGCGCCCGCACCGAACTGGCGACTTTTTTGGCCCATGCGCGGCACGGCGGTGCCCGCTGTGTGTGTATCGTGCATGGCAAGGGTTACCGTTCTGAAGGCGGTATTCCGCTGATCCGTAACAAGGTCCGCTTGTCGTTATCGCAACGCGAAGAAGTGCTGGCGTTTTGCGACGCAGCACCTGCCGATGGCGGTGCCGGCGCGGTCGTCGTGCTGCTTCGGTCGTCCTGATCGATTCAAGGGAATATTGCCGGACATGCCGCCGCAAGCGTTTGTTGCGATAATGGCATTTGGAAGCCACTATCGCAGTGGGCAGCACGACCGCGTCGCGACAACAACTTCGACCATAAGACCTCACAGATGAATTCGCTGTCACTCAGAAATTTCACCATTGTTTCGACATGCTTGTTTGTGCTGGTTTCCGCGATCTGGCTTGCCCATATCGGCGAGCGCAAACTCGCCAATCCTGACGAGGGTCGATACAGTCTACTGGCGTTGCACATGGCCGAGAGCGGCGACTATGTCACCCCGCGCCTGAACGGCCTCAAATATTTTGAAAAACCGCCAATGCAGTATTGGGCGGCGGCGGCGGCGTTCAACGTTTTCGGCAAAAGCGAATGGAGTGCACGTCTTTACACGGCGCTTTGCGGATTGTTGACGATTCTGCTGGTTGCCTATACCGCCGGCCGGCTGTTTACCCGCGAGATCGGCATCTTCACGGGGCTGGCGCTGGTGGCCTGCCCGTATTACATGGCGCTGGCGCAAATCGTGACCTTGGACATGGGATTGACGTTTTGGCTGACACTGTCCGTTTGCGGCTTCCTGTTGTCGCAGCGCACTGAACCCGATGCCCCGCAAAAATCCGAAAAAATCGGCTGGTTACTGCTGGGGTGGGCGGCGGCGGCGGGTGCCGTGCTCTCAAAAGGCTTGATCGGCATTGTGTTTCCCGCCGCGATTTTGTTCTTGTATTGCCTGATTCAATGGGACTGGCGGCGCCTCGCCGCGATCAACTGGTTTTCCGGCTTTCTGATTTTTTTTCTGGTCGCCACGCCGTGGTTTGTGTTGGTCGCCGACCGGAATCCTGAGTTCCTGCAATTTTTCTTTATTCATGAGCACTTTCAGCGCTTTACCTCCACCCAGCATCGGCGCGTCGAAGCATGGTGGTTTTTCCTGCCGATCATTTTTGTCGGGTGTTTGGCGTGGGCGTTGATTTTGCTGCCGGCCATGATACGTGGATGGCGTGCCGGGCATCACGGTCAGGCCCCTGCTGCCGGTTCGACCAAGGCCAAACCGTTCAAACCTTTGCGATTTGTGATTATTTGGATCGTCTTCATTGTCTTCTTTTTTAGTATTTCCGGCTCCAAGTTGCCCGCCTACGTTTTGCCAGTGTTTCCGTTTATCGCCATGGTGCTGGCGTTTTATATCGCCACCACCCCGGGCCGCCGTCTGGCGTTTTTTCTCTCACCGGTGCCACCGTTGGCACTGGGGCTGGCGTGGTACTTGGGGACCCTGCCGGCGCAACGTGCACGCAACCCATTCGAGCTCAGCCTGTACAGCCAGTACGCCGACATCCTGATCGTTGCATTTGTCGCGCTCGCCGCCACGACCGCCGCGGCGGTGGCTTTTTTCTGGCGCAACACCAAGGTATCGCGCCGCTGGGGTGTCGCATTGGTGGCCGCCGGTAGCGTGGTAATGGTGGATAGAATCGCAACCGGATATGAAACGCTTTCACCATTACAATCAGGCTACGCGATGTCGCAGGATATCGCCAAACACCTGACCCCGCAAACACGTCTTTACGCCGTCAATACCTACGACCAGACGGCACCTTTTTACCTTGGGCGGACGTTCACCCTTGTCGATTATGTTGACGAGTTCGAGCTTGGCCAGAAGAGTGAACCGGGGAATCACATCGACAAACTCAATGATTTCCCGCCATTCTGGAACGCCTCCGGCAGTGCAATTGCCATCCTGCCGCCGCAGGATATCGATAAAATGCGGGCACTCGGACTGCAATTTGAGATCATCCATAAAAACCCGCGCCGTACCGCCATTTTGAAACGATAGTCCGTCCAATATTTCAGCGAATCCACAAAGAGTATTAAATTGAATCTCGCCAGCTTTAGCCTGATCCTGACCGGCGTGTTGCTGAATGCCGCCGCACAATTGCTGCTCAAAGCGGGCACCAACCGGATCGGGACGTTTGAATACAGTCTGGCCAATGTAATCCCGATTGGCAAAGTCATTGCGCTGCAACCGCATATTCTTGGCGGTCTTGCCTGTTATGGCATCAGCGTGGTGGTCTGGATCATGGCGTTGTCACGGGTGCCTGTGTCAATGGCCTACCCGATGCTGTCGATTGGTTATGTGGTCAATGCCGTCGCCGCCTGGTATTTGTTTGGCGAGTCGCTGGCCGCTCAGAAGCTGATTGGAATCGCCTTTATTTGCGTCGGCGTCTGGCTGGTGGCGAAATCATCATGAACCTGCCCTACCTGAAGTTTGCCGGGCCGATCGTCACCGACGAGATGGGTGATGCCGTAAAGGACACCATGCTGTCCGGTTGGCTGACCAGCGGTCCGCATGTGGCCGCGTTTGAAGCAGCACTGTCCCACTACCATGGCGGCCGGCCAACACGCGTCTTCACATCGGCCACAGCGGCAATGGAAGTGGCATTTGAAGTTTGTGGCATCGGCCCTGGTGACGAGGTGATTACCTCGGCCATGACATTTTTTTCAGTCGGCAACATGATCGAGAAAGTCGGCGCGACAACGGTGTTTGTCGACTGCGACCTTGTCACCCGCAACATCGATCTGGATCAGGTCGAAGCCGCCATCACCCCGCGCACCAGGGCGATTGTACCGACCCATTTTGGCGGGTTGCCGTGCGATATGGAGCGGCTGTTTGCAATCGCCAAAAAATACAACCTGCGTGTGATTGAGGACGCCGCGCTGGCCATCGGCAGTCGTTGGAAAGGCACGCCGATCGGTGCGTTTGGCGATATCGCGACGTTTAGTTTTCACCCCAACAAAAACATGACCACCATCGAAGGCGGTGCCGCCATGTTTGCCGATGCCAACGAGGCAAAACGCGCCGAGGTGTTGCGATTTCACGGCATCACCAAACTTGCCGACGGTACGCGTGACGTTGATGTTGCCGGTGGCAAATTCAACATGAGTGATGTGTCGGCCCGGCTGGGTATTGAACAACTCAAACAACTCGACCGATGGAACGCCAAACGTCAACAGCTCGCCGCGCACTATTTTGCGCAACTTAAGCCGGTGGCCGAATCATTGGGCATTGTGTTACCCGCCCCGGCATTCACCGGTGAGGAAAACGGCCACAGCTGGAATATGTTCTCGGTGTTGCTGCCGGTGGCGGCCATGCCGATTTCGCGCAAACAATTCATCGATAACATGCACGCGCAACAAATCGGCATCGGTATTTCGTATGAGGCGATGCATTTGTCAACCCTGTTTCGCAACAAAGGGCATCGTGACGGCCAACATCCAAACGCCGAACGCATCGCCCGCGAAACCGTGACCCTGCCATTGCACGCCGGCATGGCGGTTGCCGACGTTGACCGCGTTTGTGCGGCATTGGTTTCACTGGTCGGGCGATAATACCGGCATGACCAGTCCAACCCCAATATTGTCCGTTGTCATCCCGGTATATAACGAGGAGGACGGCCTGCCGGCGCTGTTTGCGCGTCTTTATCCGGCGCTTGACCGCCTCAATATCCGCTACGAAATCCTGTTTACCAACGATGGCTCGAAGGATCGCTCAGCCGCCGTGCTGCGCGAACAGTTTCAGCTGCGTCCGGATGTCACAAGAGTGATCCTGTTTAACGGCAATTATGGTCAGCACATGGCCATCATGGCGGCGTTTGAACACTGCCGCGGTTCGCGCATTGTCACGCTCGACGCGGACCTGCAAAATCCACCGGAAGAAATCGGCAACCTGCTCGCCGCCATGGACCGGGGTCATGATTACGTCGGTTCGATCCGCAAATTGCGCCAGGACTCGGCATTCAGGCGATATGCGTCGCGGGCAATGAACAAACTGCGTGAACGCATCACCAGCATCAAGATGACCGATCAGGGCTGCATGTTGCGCGCGTATAGCCGCAATATTGTCAACGCGATCAACAGCACCAAAGATTCATCGACCTATATTCCGGCGCTGGCCTATTCGTTTGCCCACCACCCGACCGAAATTGAAGTGGCCCACGAGGAGCGGTTTGCCGGTGAATCCAAGTATTCCCTGTACAAGTTGATCCAGCTGAATTTCGATTTGATGACCGGCTTTTCGACGGCACCGTTGCAGGTGTTTTCGTTGATCGGCATTGCCATTTCATTGATGTCGCTCTTCTTCGTGGTCTACCTGGCAATCCGCCGGCTGGTAGTCGGGCCCGAGGCCGAAGGGCTGTTCACACTGTTCGGCATCGCTTTTTTCCTGATCGGGATCACGCTGTTCGGGATCGGCTTGCTCGGCGAATATGTCGGCCGCATTTACGAACAAGTGCGCCTGCGACCACGTTATATGATTGAAGGCATTCTGGAAAAGGATGCCACGAAGACCACTGATGCCTAGCGCGGTTGTATTTGCCTACCATAATGTTGGTGTTCGCTGCCTCACGGCGCTGCTGGCGCAACATGTTGATGTCAAACTGGTGGTCACACACCTCGACAACCCGGCCGAGCAAATTTGGTTCGGCAGTGTGGCCGCGCTGGCAACATCGCACGGCATCAAGGTCGTGACACCTGACGACCCGAATACGCCCGCCTTCATTGCCGAGGTCGCAGCTTTGCAACCAGATTTTTTGTTTTCGTTTTATTACCGGATGATGTTGTCGCCGGCCATGCTCGCGACCGCGTCGCGGGGTGCATACAATATGCACGGCTCGCTGTTACCAAAGTACCGCGGTCGTGTGCCGATCAATTGGGCGATCATCAGGGGCGAAACCGAGACCGGTGCGACTCTGCATGAAATGGTGGAAAAGCCCGACGCCGGGCGCATTGTCGACCAGCAATCGGTTGCCATCGGTCCGGATGAAACGGCAAAAGAGGTTTTTGACAAGGTCACGGCTGCTGCCGGCAACATCATCGAGCGCTCGCTGGCGGGGCTGATTGACGGCAGCGCCGTTTTGACCCCCCAGGACCTCTCGCAAGGCGGCTATTTTGGCGGTCGCCGCCCGCAAGACGGCGTGATCAATTGGAACGATAACGCCAAAAACATTCATAATCTGGTTCGTGCGGTCGCCCCGCCCTATCCGGGTGCATTGACCGCTATCGGCGGTCACACCGTCAAGATCACCAAAACCAAACATATGCCCGCCACGCTGACCCATACCCGACCCGGGTTCGTCAATATCGCCCGCGACAAGGTCATCGCCCTTTGCGGTGACGGCGGCATGCTGCGGTTGATTGAAGCGGAAGTTGACGGCCAGCCACACAACGAATTGATGCTGGCGGTGCGATTTGGTGATGGCGTTCACGCGATGACACAGCCGGCATGATGGCAATCGTGTTTCGCCATGACGATCCCGCCGCCGGCAACCCGGCATTCATGCCGACAATTTTTGTCGGACCCATCGCGCGAAAAATTGAGGCGAAACCTACCCGTCTCGGCAATAAAACCAGGACGCTTTCCATATGAAAAAAGTACTTATCCTCGGCGTGAATGGTTTTATCGGCCATCACCTGACCAAACGCATCATGGAAACGACCGACTGGCATGTTTATGGCATGGACATGAACACCGATCGTGTCACGCCGTTTCTGGACAATCCGCGTTTCCATTTTTTTGAAGGTGATATCACCATCAACAAAGAATGGATCGAGTATCACATTCGCAAATGTGACGTGTTGCTGCCGTTGGTCGCCATTGCCACCCCATCAACCTATGTGCAGGACCCACTGCGGGTGTTTGAACTCGACTTCGAAGCCAATCTGCCGTTCATCCGTTCGTGTGTGAAATACAAAAAGCGCGTCATCTTCCCGTCCACCTCCGAAGTGTATGGCATGTGTTCGGACGCCGAATTCGATCCGTTTAATTCCAATCTGGTGCTCGGCCCGATTGAAAAACAACGCTGGATTTATTCCTGTTCCAAACAGTTGATGGATCGCGTGATTTACGCCTACGGTTCGCGCGGCGAACTTGATTTCACCTTATTTCGTCCGTTTAACTGGATCGGCGCCGGACTCGACTCGATCCACACGCCGAAAGAAGGCTCCTCACGCGTTATCACCCAGTTTTTCGGCCACATTGTGCGCGGTGAACCAATCAAGCTGGTCGATGGCGGCGCACAAAAACGCGCCTTCACCTATGTCACCGACGGCATCGCGGCCCTGGTAAAAATCATTGCCAACGAAAACAATGTTGCAAGCGGACAGATCTACAACATCGGCAATCCAAAAAATAATTATTCCGTGCGCGAGCTGGCGACGATGATGCTTGAACTCGCCAAACAATATCCGGAATACAAAGACACGGCCGCCAAGGTCAGATTGATTGAAACCACATCGGGCGAGTATTACGGCAAGGGATATCAGGATGTGCAAAACCGTGTGCCGAAAATCGAAAATACCATGAAGGATCTGAACTGGTCGCCGCAGGTCAACATGGCCGACGCGCTGAAGGGAATTTTCGATCATTACCGTAAAGAACTCGAAGAAGCCAAGGATCTGGTGAACTAATGCCCAATTCCACTCCGCTGGTTGGTGTTGTCATGGGATCCAATTCGGATTGGGACGTGATGCAACGTGCCGCCGAAATTCTGCGTGACTTTGGCATTGCGTTCGAACAAAAGGTGGTGTCGGCACATCGCACGCCGGACGCGATGTTTGAATACGCCGACACCGCGCGTGCGCGTGGATTGCGTTGCATCATTGCCGGCGCGGGTGGTGCCGCACACCTGCCTGGCATGCTCGCCGCAAAGACCACCATCCCCGTCCTGGGTGTGCCGGTGCCATCCAAACATCTTGCCGGACAAGATTCGTTGTACTCGATTGTGCAGATGCCAAAAGGCATTCCGGTTGCCACGTTCGCCATCGGCGAAGCCGGTGCCGCCAATGCCGCCTTGTTCGCGGTCAGCCTGCTCGCCAACGACGATCCCGCGCTGATTGAAAAACTCGCGAGTTACCGCGAAAATCTGAAAGAACTGGTCGCGGCGATGCACCTGCCCGAGGTCCTGTGATTCTGCCCGGCGCCACGCTTGGCCTGCTTGGTGGCGGACAACTCGGCCGCATGTTTTGCATGGCCGCACGCAATATGGATTACCGGGTGACGGTGCTGGATCCGGATCCACTTTCACCCGCTGCCGAGTTTGCCACAGGACATTTGAATACCGCTTATACCCATCCGGTATCGCTCAATGAACTCGCCCGCACCTGCGCGGCAGTGACCACCGAATTTGAGAACGCACCGTCTGAAGCGTTGATTGCGCTCGCCGACCGGACCACCGTCAGACCGAGTGGGCACGCGGTTGCAATCGCACAGGACCGTATCGCCGAAAAGTCTTTTTTTCAGCGCAACGCATTTCCCCTCGGCCCGTTCGCGGTGATCCATAACACCAGCGATGTCGCCACTGCCGTCAGCACCATCCAATTCCCCGCCCTGCTCAAAACCGCCCGCTTCGGCTACGACGGCAAAGGACAGGCTCGCATTGACTCAGCCGAACAACTGGCGCAAACCTTTGCCGCATGGAATGGCGTGACCTGCGTGCTCGAACAGTTCCTGCCGCTGCAGCTGGAAATTTCCGTGGTGCTGGCGCGCGCCGGTGACGGCGAGACCACGGTTTTCCCGGTAGCCGAAAATCAGCACGTCGACGGCATTTTGGATATCACCATCGCACCGGCCCGCATCCCGGAACGAATGGCGGCGCAGGCGCTTGACATTGCCACGCAGGTCGCTGTGGCGCTTGAGTACGTCGGTGTGATGGCGGTTGAGTTTTTTGTATTGCAGGACGACACGTTGTTAATCAACGAAATTGCCCCGCGCCCGCACAACAGTGGACACTTCACGATTGACGCCTGCCGCACGTCACAGTTCGAGCAACAGGTACGGGTGCTATGCGGCTTGCCGCTTGGCGATACCAGCCAGCACTCGCCGGCGGTGATGCTCAATTTGCTGGGTGATCTGTGGCATGGCGATCATCATCAGACCGCCCCGGATTGGTCGGTCGTACTTGATCATCCGGGCGCCCACCTGCACCTTTACGGTAAGCGCGAAGCGCGTCCGGGCCGCAAAATGGGCCACGTCACGGTTTGTGACGAATCGGTTGATACCGCGCTAATCGCCGTCAACAAAATGAAAAACGCGCTCAAACACCGGACCTAACGCGGCGCGCATCGTATGGCGGGCAACCCGGTCCGTAACAAATCCGCATGGCTTGAATCCAAATCACAACGTTGGCGCGTCGTACCAACAGATTCAACCATTTCAAGGAAATCCACCATGCAAAACGTTCGCCATTCCCTCGCTTCATCATTGTTGTTTTCACTGAGCCTGGTGTTTCTCGCCAGCGTATCATTCGCACCGCAAAACGCCCTCGCTTGGGACTGGAGCGGCTGGAGCAAAAAAGTGTCCGGTTCAGGCACTTACAAAACGGAATCGCGGGCCATTTCCGGCTACAAGGGGGTCAAACTTTCCGGCTCGTTTGACGTGACCCTCGTTCAAAACGGTACTGAAGGCATCACCATTGAAGCCGAAGACAATCTGTTGGCGTTGATCGCGACCGAGGTCGAACGCGGCAGCCTGGTCATCAAGTGGACGGAAAAAAACCTCAATGTTTCCCATAAAAAAATCACCATGACGGTTAACGTCAAGGATATCGAGGAAATTTCGGTTGCCGGGTCGGGCAATATCAGGGCGGACGCAATCAAATCCGCAAGACTCAAATCAAATATCGCCGGTTCCGGCGACATCAATATCAAGACACTCACCGGCGACATGATTAAGGTGTCAATTGCCGGTTCGGGTGACTTTACCGCCGGCGGTTCGGCCGACGAATTTGAGACGTCGATCGCAGGCTCGGGTGGCGTTAAGTCCGAGCGCTTAAAAGCGAAGAATGCAAAGGTATCGATTGCCGGTTCGGGTGACGTCTCGCTGTGGGCGACCGACGCAATTAAAGTATCGATTGCCGGCTCGGGTGATGTGCGGTACTACGGTGACGCCACGGTGTCCAAATCCGTCGCCGGCTCAGGCAGCATCAAGCGGCTCGGCGCGGCACCCAATCCATAAACACCTTTATTGACGGCGCTTTCCGGGCCTTTTTGCCGCCAAAGCGCCGTCCTGCTTAGGCTTTTGATTTCAAACGGTGGACAAATTTTTGCCGGAATTTGGACAATTTGGGCGACACCACCGCCATGCAATAACCCTGGTAGGGATTGCGTTTGAAATATTCCTGATGGTATTCCTCGGCGGCATAAAACGTTTGTGCGGCAACCACTTCAGTGACAATCGGCGCATCCCAAATGTTCTCGGCGTTGAGGTGGGCGATGGTGTCGTTGGCGGCTTGTTGTTGTGCTGGCGAGTGGAAATAGATGCCTGAACGATATTGGGTACCAACGTCGTTGCCCTGCCGGTTTAATGTGGTGGGATCGTGGACGGCAAAAAACACGCCGAGAATTTCCACAAACGAAATAACGTTTTGATCAAACGTGACCCGCACCACCTCGGCGTGACCGGTGGTGCCTTCACAAACACGCTTGTAGTCGGGATCAATCAGTTGACCATTGCAGTAGCCCGACACCACGTCAGTCACGCCTTGCAGATCGTCAAATACCGCTTCCAGGCACCAAAAACAACCGCCGCCCAGGGTTGCGACTTCCATTTCTGCGCTTTTTGACTCTGCTGCGTCGTTCATTTGCTGTTTTCCTTCATAACCGGTTTGGGGGTGAAACGGATATCGCCGTAATACGCGATGGCACTCTCCTCTGTATTGTCGGTATCGGTCATGATTCCTAACGAACGGATCCGCCCCGGCTTCTCGCCAAACGCCTTTTCGAAGTCGCGCACGACGTTGCGTTCATATTCAATCCAGGCGCCGCTGCGGCCGGCACCGGATTCGGCAACAATCATTTTGATGCGGCCGGTGTGCGCGCTGTCAATCACCGCGTCAGGCGCCGCTTTGTTTTCCCAAATGTACATCAGGGTTGCGTATGGCATCGGCTGGCCGGTAAATGCCTTCACCCGTGCGGCAACGGCGCGGTCCTCAAAATCAAGTTTGTCCATATCGCCATCAAAGGTGATGATGACCCTGACGGGCGAATCTTCCAGATCGCGACGGGTATTGTCTGCGGTGACGATCGGCATTGGAACATGCCATCGCCAGTGAATCCACGGCATTATCATCGGGTCGATGTCGAGTAACTTGGTGAGGCCCGACGCCGACTGTTCCGCGTTAGCCTGAATCACGGTGGTGCCGGACGGGTCGGAAACCAGCCGGTAGCTTGTTTCTTTTTTGAAGCGTGACAACTGCCGGGTGCGCCAACCCGGCGGCAGCGGACCTTCGACTGCCGCGCTGGAAAATGCGGAAACGGTGGTGCGAGGCGCATCGGCGTCGACGGGGATAAAAACGACACAGCCCGCAAGGGGAATCATCAATGCAAAAACGGGCAGCTTGCGCCACCCGTTTTGTATTTGCCGCCAAATACGGTTTGGACCCGGCATTACAACCCGGCGTTTTGCTGCGCCACCATGCAATACAACATCGGAATCGACAACATGGTGTTGGCACGCGAGGTCAACATCGCCAAACGTGCGGCGGCGGCCTTTTCCTCCGGTGGCACGGTCACGATGCCCAGCGCTTTTTTCTGGTTCGGCCAGATGATGAACCAAACGTTAAACGCCATCACCAGCGCCAGCCACATGCCGATGCCGATCGCCGTAAACGGCTTTTGCAGTGCCATGGCGGTGCCAAAATAACCACTCATCATGGCGAGTGTGACCCCGGTGACGACGGTCCACAACGCGGCGTGGCGAAACCACATCAATGCGGTGGGTGCGATCACCTTGCTGATGGCGGGCTTTTGTTCGTCCGGGATTTTTGGCATGGACGGGATTTGCACAAAATTGAAATACCAGAGCAAACCGATCCACATGATGCCGCACAAAACATGCAACCAGCGCATCACAAACATATACCATGCCGGCTCCAAGCGAATGCTGGATCCCGAAACAACATGGACAATGCCCACAATGACGGCCAGCAATACAAAGCCGGCAATCACGGTTCGCTGCAATGATTGGAAAATAGCGCCCATTAAGAAGTCTCCTGAATAAGAAAATATGTCGGTCGCGCCGACCACAATGAGGGATATGTTATCACTTCAGATGCATTGCACTGGCTCCAAACGGCAAAACGCCCACAAACAGTGGGCGTTTTGTTCAATGCATGAAACAGACGATCCGGTCAGGCGATCAATCTACTTTGCCGCGATGACCGCACATGCGATTCGGGGCCCAGAGTTTCCGGTGGGCTGCGTCTTGTAGTCATCCGGATCGCGGTGAACGATGAGTCCTCGACCGATCACACTGTTGGCGCCGGGGGCGACAGTCAATAGATCGAGCGTGATCGAAAGACGCGCGTTTCCTTGTGCATCCGCTGACAACGCCGGTAAATCGCCAGCGTGCCGTTCGCCGTCGGCAGGATGCGCGTGCCCTTTGCCACCCGGATTAAAGTGACCACCGGTACTCATGCCATCGCCAGAGCTGCAGTCGCCCTTTTCATGAATGTGGAAGCCATGCTCGGCACCTGCCTTCAGACCTTTGACTTCCGCAACGATTCGAACCTTGCTGCCGACTTGGGTAAACGTGACAACGCCACTCGACACATTTCCTTTTGTTGGTTGTAAATTCGCAACTGCTGACGGCCCCTCGGAAGGCACGCTCGCACACCCGGTTAGGGCGATTGCGGTGATTAGTATTGCACTGGTTCTGTATTGCATGTCATTAGCCTTTTGGGTTCGCTATTTTTTGGCGGTAGGAGCGGCTACGGCTTTCATCGGTGCGGCCGCTGGTGCAGCTGCCTTCACTGGTGCGGCCGTTGGCGCGGCGGCCTTTGCAGGAACGGCTGCCGGCGGTGGCGGAATCGGTGTCGGCTTCGGCACCGGTTTGCCCGCTTTTTTCATATTGGCTTGAAAATTGGCAACCGCCATGCCTTCATATTTCGCCTGATCTGCCTTGG